>NZ_JAVKBY010000234.1:0-6173 GCF_040222985.1 Coleofasciculus sp. F4-SAH-05 | reverse complement strand
CTTTGTTTGTAGTGAGAACTTTAGTTCTCTAACGCCTAGCTGGAGAGGGCTAAAGCCCTCACTACGTACCCAATCTATTCCACCAAATTAGCTGTGCCACGCCTGTAGGGTGTGTTAGCGCAGCGTAACGCACCAATGGCTCACTTTTTTATGGGTGGGTTACGGCGGATATCCAATTTTGCGGTAACTTTTTCAATTGAATCACCGCCTAACCCACCCTACTGGTATGACGGTGCCATCTGTAATAATATCATTTTTACATCAATCTCTAACGCCATGGTTTCCTGGCGTAATTCCTGCTGCAAATAACCAACAAACTTTAAAACCATTTGCAACTGTTCGACTAACGCTTGTCGCGTCATAAACGACTTAATCACATAACTCTTTTCACTCACCATTTTTTATACATTCCCGATTGTTCTACCCAACTGATTCCCTCGAATAACTCAGCCATTAAAGTTTTGGCTTGTTCCACGTAGGCTGATGTATCACAGGGGATATCAATATCAATGGTTGTGGGAATTAATAGTCCGATACTATGGTCAAGTAACCAGACATTTGCCGAAAACGCTGATAAGAGTTCTTCAATCGGTAAGGGGGAGGAGTGAGAGGAGGGTAAGGGTAAAGAGGTTAAGGAGTGAACCCTTTGGTTTAAGGGTTCTTCGGTTTGTAGCGATAGGTTAAATTCTGGAAGGAGACTGTTGAATCCTGATAGAGTTTGGAATTTTCTTTAATTTTTTTTGTCTTGTCTTGTTCTTTTTTATTATTTTGCTCAATTCTTTCTTTTTGTCCAGGAAAATAAATGTCAAAAAACTCCAGAACCGCTTGACAATTCTCCATAATCTCTTGACCCGATACCTGCTGATCTCGAACGCATAAACCAAAAGCATGGCGGGATTTGAGTTGTAGCAGGTCATTATAAACATGATTCCAGTTGGGTTGTTGCTCTGATTGTTGTCCGGATTGTTGCCAATTTGAGTAGGTTTTATTGTCGCGATTGCGGTAGTGTTTCAGTATCTCCAAATAGTGCCAAGGACAAGTCCATTGCACATACTGTCCACTGTTAAAAACTACCCGAATCGTTACCCGATTTCGCCCTAAGCGTTTTGCCTGTTTCTCCGCCTCCCGACAATGTTGCAGTACATCTCGTTGGGGGACACTCCCGGCTACCCAAACAAAGCCGACACTTAGGGTAATGTCTTGCTGATGTTGTTGCCATTGTTCGGGGAGGCTGGTTAACCAGTCTAAGGCTAAATCCTGGTAAAAAGCCTGAATTTCGCGGTCTTCTCGACTATAATTAATATGTTGATCATTTCTATCCTCAGCCCCCAATCTCTGCCACGCGATCGCATCGGTTCCCGTAAGGCTTGAACTCTCACCAATCCAGTTAATCCCTGTCCAATTCCGACGCAGTTTACGCTGTTCTAATTGTTGCATCGCCGTAGGAATTGAATCCCCTTGCCCCAAAAAGATTTCCCAGGTACATTTGTGCCATTTGTGCCATTTGCGCCATTCTTTCTCCCAGTGATAGGGAGCAAATTCGGATAAGTTTGTCTGTATCCAGTCTTGACAATTGTATTAGCAGATGGGGTGACAACCGGGAACGGAAACCGTATGTCTCAGACGTTGTGACGTTGTGCGATCGCTTTTGACTTGCAAGCTTTCTAGACGCACGTCAGCAATAGGGCGCACGTCGGTGCGCCCCTACGGTTTCTTTTCTGTATTTGTCTGGGCAGATTTCGTCGATTAATTTGGGCAAAAACCTGTGGAATCTCTGTAGGGGCGACCCGCTTGCATCAATTAACAATACCAGTCCACTCAATTTGATCGGGTCGCCCTCTCTCGTTCACTATAAATCTCGCGATCGCTAAAATCGTGCCAGATTTACTTCTGCTTCTGTTCCAATGGCAACAGCAACCGGATCAAATAATCATGGACTTGGGTTTGGTAAAAATGCAGATCGCCTCCCCAACTCCGCAAAATCTGTTGACAAATCCTCATATTTAAGCTATGCAGAGATTTTCTCGGTGAAGCGGTGAGAACCTGCTGACACTCCTCCAAAGAATTGCTTTGAGAAATCAGTAACTCGAGTAACGGATAAGGTGAACTTGAACCCATCCTGGGTTTAGTATCTGAACGTAGGGGACAGCACCACAGATGAATCCAACGTCCAGCACGGGATTGTAAACCAATCGTAAGCAATAACTCCAACACAATGCATTCTAGCTTCAGGTAATCCCCATAAATGGTAAACTGACTCACATTATGCATATTCAGAACCAGTTGACGCTGATGATAAAAGGGTTCCACCTGTCGCAGCGATCGCTTCAACAAAGTTGCCAACTTGATTGGGCGTAGCGTCGTCCTGAGTTGCCACTGTTCCTGCTTGAGGAGCGGAGTCACGCCCGCTAGAACGGCTTCTAATTTGTGCATCAGTTGTTGACGACGCATCTTTTGTAACGCCGAATTGCTAACCTGCTGTGTGGCTTCCGCCGGAGAGTATATTTGACTGTCCAATGAGAGTAAGGAATTATTCATCTCCTGCACAGACTGATAAAATTTCTCCAAGCATCGGTGTTTGTACCAGTTGAGAGCTTGCAAGTTTTCCCGCTCTTGGGTTTGTTGCATCAGGCGATACCGATAGTCACGCAAGTCAGTAAACTGTTGGGTTAAGATTTCCAGTACCGACAACAAACGTTCAGACCAACTTCGTTCCTGGTGATCCGCAATCAAGATCAGTCCCGTGGCTGAAGTGGTATCCTGATGTAAGGCAATCACCAAAATTTGACCAATATCGGGACTATTAAACCATTGACGTACAGAATCAGGCAGATCCTTCACCGCAAAGCAGCAGAAATGGGGGGTAGCTAGAGCCTGGTGAATCAGGGAATTTGTTGCCACCGAAATAGTTAAATCGGGAGGGAGAGCAAAACGCGAATCCGTAACCGCCACCGTGGATACCGTCGCCCAAGCAATTTGGGGACTCCAAGTGAGCAGCGCCACCAGCGGAGATTCCAGCAACTTTGCCACATAATTAATCCAAGCCCGTTCAAAGCGCACCGGATCTTTCGGGGCTGAGTGGAGCATGGATAGACCCGACTGCAGGGTTTGATGCGCCAAAAAAGAACGTTTGGCGTTATCTAACTCACCCGATAGCGTGAGCAGTAGATAGATGAGTTGGGCTACAGTTTTCACGAAATCCCGTTCATTCGAGTTCCACGTTCGAGGACTCTCATGACCAATCAAGAACAGGAAACTCGGTTGTTTAGGGGAATGTTCTGGATAGGATAAAGGCTGGATGAGGAGCGATCGCAGATTCAGTTGCGTGAACGTCTCCCGCCAGGATGTGAGTAACCCATCTGCCTCAATATCTTCAATCACCTCCATTTTTTTTCGTCCCCTCAACCACTGTTGATCCTGATCATTCAGGGGGGGTAAGGGTGAGGGAAAAGGACGACGATTCGACGGTTGTCGGCTAAACATAACAGTGAATTGACCCGACTGATCCCGTTGCAGGATTACCAATCGATCCGTATTCAGATGCTGGCAAATCAGCTTCCCCGCATCATTCAGGGCGGCTTCAGGCGTGGGACGACAGGCGATCGCTTGAGCGATCCTTGCTAGCACCTGGCTATCCTTGATTCTTACCTGAACTTGGGTGTCTAATTCCTCACCACTCACTACCAGCGCCACTAATTGAGCGGTGGCTAAAATATAGTTCCGTTCTGCCCGTTCCCAAATTCGCGGATCGTCTTCTTCCACCGACAGAAAACCCAACAATTCCCCTTGAATTTGAATCGGGGCTGCCATCAACGAACGAGTTCGTAGTCGATGTAGGATATGTTCTGTGGTTTCTGTCTTGAGTTGGCTTCTACTGCTGCCAATGGTGACTAACTGACCCGCCTTTAACGCCTGATAAAAGTCACTGGCTTCAGCAACAGTAAGACCCGCTTTGGAGTTGCGTAACCCAACAACACTACGGAGAGATTGACGATTACCCACCCGATGCCAGAAATAGCGTTGCTGTGGATTATACCAATAAATATTAGTGCGCGTCGGTGTAATAAACTCTTGAGTCATCGTCACCAATTTATCCAAACGCTGAACCAGCTTGGGCAATTTGATCAGCTCATCAAGGGCTTGAAACAGGGGTTTGTCAGGGCGTTTCATTGCCGATTGTTGCCAATTGACCTCTATCTCATGTAGCGCCGCCGCTAATCCACCCAACACCATGGATAAATGGGCGGTGTCCCTGGGTTGGGCAGAGATACCCCATTGATGTGAACCCAACAAGGTGACACCAAAACATTGATCCTTGGCGCGTAAGGGAAACAGCAATGTTCCCTGAATCCCTAAATTGGTAGCAAGTCGTCGCCATTCTCCCGCCCGGATTTCTTGCTGAATATCAGGAACGGTGATTGGGCGCTGTTGAATCACGATTTGTTCTAACAGATCACCCGGTTGCAGGTTGTATCGCTGCTTCAAAAAATCGGTCTCACCCGTGGGAGCAATACCCCCTTTACCAAATAAGCGATGATCCAAGCGATCATAAAGCCCAATCCAGATCAGGTGGTAATCAAACTCGGTTTGCAGGTAATTTAGAGTAGTCTCGATCAACACGTCAGCATTGTCCTCTTCCCGCAATGTCTCCAGCACTCGTCCTAGGGCAAGGAATGGATGATCGTTTTGGGATGGTAGATTTTGCTGACCCATAATTAATTATCAGGGAACAGGGAATAGGGAATGGGGAACGGGGACGCTGGGGAAGCCATGTAGAGACGTAGCATGCTACGTCTGGGAGCTGGGGAAGCAGAGACGTACAAATGACGAATGACGAATGACAAAGGACAAAGGACAAATAACCAATGACTGATATTTACCAATCTGCCATTCGCCCCATTCTATTTTCGCTGGTGAAGGCAGATCCGGAGTGGGCGCACGAACAGACAATGCACGTATTAGGTTGGCTAGATCGTACATACCAATCCTCCTCAACTCCTTGGCTTTCCTCTCAATTGCACCAAGCCTTTTGCCTGAGTGATGTTCGCTTAGAACAAACCTTATGGGGACTGAAATTCCCTAATCCTCTAGGTTTAGCCGCCGGATTTGATAAAGATGGGGTAGCGGCTCGAATTTGGCGTATCTTTGGGTTTGGCTTTGCTGAACTGGGAACCGTTACCAGTCACGCCCAACCCGGAAACCCCCAACCACGGTTGTTCCGTTTACTCCAAGATAGAGCCGTTCTCAACCGTATGGGGTTTAATAATCGAGGGGCGCAAGCGTTGGCAGACCGATTAGGAGCGATCGCACATCAGCCGTTTGAGCCGATCCCCTTGGGGATCAATCTGGGTAAGTCTAAGGTAACACCCTTAGAAGACGCCGCTACTGACTATTTAACCAGTTTCCGCTTGCTTAAGCCTTGGGGTGATTATTTTGTGGTTAATGTAAGTTCACCGAATACACCCGGATTGCGATCGCTCCAAGATGCTGAACAACTGCGAATCATTTTGGAGACGTTGCAACAGGACAATCAAGGACAAAAGCCGCTTTTAGTTAAGATTGCACCGGATTTGGAGTGGGAGGCGATCGCGGATGTTGTGGATTTAGCTCAAACGTATCAGCTTGCGGGAATTGTGGCTACTAACACAACAATTCGCCGGGATATCCTGAAAACCCAAGTCATCGCCGCCACAGGCAAACCCGTGACTGAAGAAGCTGGCGGAATTAGTGGTGCGCCACTGCGGGAACGTTCGACAGAGGTGATTCGGTTTATTCACCAGCAAACCCAGGGGAAATTACCGATTATCGGCGTGGGGGGAATTTTTACCGCCGAGGATGCCTGGGAAAAGCTCACCGCCGGAGCCAGCTTGATTCAAGTGTACACGGGATTAGTCTATGAAGGACCCTGGATGGCACGGCGAATCATGCAGGGATTGTTAAAAAAGTTGGAAGAACAAGGATTGAATTCGATTACTCAGGTGGTGGAGCAGGCACAAGCCTCTACCGAGTGAAGCTGAGTCCGGGTAAAGGCTTTTTGACACTCCCCGCCCTATAAGTGCGGGGATTCTTAGTTCCGCGACACACCTTACAATTATCTATCCTTGCGGCAATACTTAAACCAAACACCCGTAGAAAACTACCAAGTATTGAGCCTAATTTAGATAACTCCAGAG
>NZ_JAVKBY010000211.1:0-5342 GCF_040222985.1 Coleofasciculus sp. F4-SAH-05 | reverse complement strand
CAAGCATAGTGGAATGAACCGAACTTGAAAGCCTTGTGAAACAAGGCTTTCAGGATTGTTAAGAAAGATGCGAGTAAGGGATAGCCTACAAGAGGGGGGAGGAGAGAGGATGTTTCACTTTTGTTGCATGGGGGAGGAGAGAGGATGTTTCACTTTTTTGGCACGGGGGATGACAGAGGATGCTTCGCTTTTTTGGCACGGGAGAGGGGAGCAAGAAGGAAGGTATTTCTCGATGTGATGCCAGAAGCTTCTTTATTCCCCTTCTCCCTCGATGGGAGAAGGGGTTAGGGGATGAGGGTGAAAAGCTTGCCAGTCGTGTTTTGGCGCTTAAGTTGACACGGGTGACCGACGTGCGCCCAGTTTAATTGTCAAGTTTATTCCATTATTTTACCAATATACCAGGTGGGCAATGCCCACCCTACGAGTTATGTGACTTCAATGCTGATTGAAAACGCTCAATCCCATAAATAAACAACAAAACCCGCCCTGATTCAACAGCCTTCTGATTACGGTTTAATTAAATTCCGCTCAAATTTGCGATAACGGGCAATCCGTTTTGCCCGATCTAATGGCGGATATAAAATTAACGTGGCTAAAGAAAAACCTGTGCCTAAAATTGCTCCCAAAACCATACCATTAACTACCCCTAACTTTAAAGCCATTCCTAAACTAATTCCCAAGGCGGCGGATAAGACAGAAACCCCAAACGCCAACCCTTGACTAAACCCCCGTTGTACACAACTTTGGGCAACACCTTCTCCTTCAAACGCCGCCATAAATACTACCGCATCCACCGCCGCAAATGCCGCAATTGCCATATCCGTCGCTCGGAATTGAGCGCCAAATCGTGCCACAAGTATCGCCGCGACGCCCGCAAAAAAAACAGCCGCTACGGTATCTAGGGCTTTCACCTTGACCCCAAAGCGCGATCGCACCTTTGCCATCCCCTGACTAATCCACCCAGACGTAATCGCCGCCACGAGTCCCAATCCCGCCACTAACACCGAAATGAAAACTGCGATCGCCACACCGACTGTGCCACTATGACTCACAATACCATCCCATGCCATTGTTTCCACCCAGGTGGCGGCGGCGGCAAAGAAAATCAATAATCCTACCGAAAAATAGGGTAATTTCTTCGCTGGAATCGGCACAGGTGCTGTCTTCAGTTTTAGGGTTAAGCTTTGGGTTTCCCCGCCGATATGCGCCAAGCCAAAATCAACCAGGTAGACATTCAACTCATCATCAACTAGGATATTTTCCGGTTTAATATCCCGATGACTAATCGGCGGAATGCGATTTTGTAAATAAATGAGAATATTGAGTAATGAAACAGCAATTTGCTTAATCTCAGCGGGATCAAAACTACGCCGTACCGCTAAAGACGCGGCTTTTTTATAATCCTGGACTAAACAAAACCCCGTTTCAGTTTGAAACGAATCCAAATAATGGGGAATTCCTGGATGATTCAAGCCGCGTAGCACTTGAATTTCCCGTTCGATGGCGTCATAATCTGACCAATGTGCCTCACGTTGGGCAAACTGAAACTGTTTAATCACAACAGGTTCTTTCAGCGTTCCCTTTGACGTCAGGGGCGGAATTGGCACCGCTAGGTAGGTGACTCTCCCACCGGCACGATTATGACCTAATTCTCGAACAACCCTGAAACCGTGGCTGGATAAGTCTGGAAAATTACTCATGAGGTAAGTCAAACGTCAAAATTCTCCGGGAACTAGTGCAAGAAAGCAGAAATAACTGAACAGCTAATATCTCCCCCAGCTTCCCCAGCTCCCTCTGCTCCCCCTGCTTCATCGTATCTACGAAGCGGCTCTTGTATTTTTGCCGCGCTGCACTAGGGGGGGATCAGTCTTATCCAAGCAGTATTGACACCAATCTTTGTTATAGACACCGAATAAGATGTACGGTGTCTAGATGCTTACCTGGTATTGTATCGCGTCGTTATCGGAGCAGAGGGGCAATGGTACATTTTTCCTGACTTCTCCAATAACCAACGCTACAGTGAATCCCCAGAGGTAATGTTTTGATCAAGTAGGGTGAAGGTTCCGCTCTAATCGATCTTGACTTGCAACCGTGGGACTCAAGCCAAGCGTTGATGGCAATACCCGAACCCCAACTGATAAACGCTAACCGCCGAATCCCCAAGAAATCAGGAATGAATCGCTTCTTTCTGAAAGGATTTACCCTTAATCTTCCTGGTTTTTGCAACATTCAGCGGTTTCTGTTCCATTGTTGTTAGCGCACTGTCTGGCACGAACAGCCAGAGATTCTAAACGATCAGCCAAGTCGTCTAAGTTATAACAATTGTACTGGTTATACCAAAAGATAAATGCGCTTATTTGAGCAAATAAGGTATATATTTCATTCCGTCCCACTGTTTTCTAATCCTCCTCTCTTAACTCTGGTGGAAGTCCCAGCCAATCAGCGTTAGAGTTTGAAATTCGGTAAGCCCTGACCTCATTTTCCAGTCTGGCTATTTTTTTGTCTTGATTTTCCAGTTTATCTAAAATGGCGCAGTGAAAATGCCCTAATCGCTTTTCCACTTCAACTTGTTGCTTGATGTTTTTTGACAAACGGTCTAAAATCATCCAGAAACCTTGGAAGAATGCACCCGCGATGCCACAAATGGCGACTATCTCAGTAACAGACATAAAACCCTCGATTTAGTATAGAGGTGCAAAAGTAAAACAATTTTAATCTTGACACCTCCTGTTATCTTGGTTCAACAGTTGACGGACTTGTCGTTTGCTGTCTTGTAGTCGAGCCTCTCTACCTTAATGTAGATGGTATGGTTAAATAACTTGATTTTTCGACCACACTATCAACGTTAATAACTGGCTCGTTTGTCAGTACTAAGTTGTCCGATACCTTTACCACAGAGAAATACTCAACACTGAAGAATGGTTCTTCAAAGACAGCCCCAACAGGAAAAGTTATGGTAAGTTCTGCATTGTAGTTGCCTGTTAAAGTACCTCCTACATTTGAAAAATTTACACTGGAATTGTTCGCACTACAAAATGACTGAAAATTTAAATCGGCTGTAATTCGTTTTGCTTCAATTGTGCCTATTATTCTTACGTTTGAACTTTGCATAAAGAACATTTTGCCTGCATCACTTTCTATCAATATGTCCTCAAAAGACACTCGATTAGAATTGACACAGACTATTGGAACACTTCCTAAAGAACTATAAAAGTGAAGATTCTTGTAGGCAATTGAACTGGTTTCATTAAACAGACACCGATTGAACTGGCTGGTTATATTGCTACTGTCAATAATCGGTTTGTTTCCATTCGCGTCGTTGACTCCGATTATCTCTATTCCAATATCTGGTAGTCTTTTGGCGTGAATAGTTGTTTCATGCCTACCAGGATTAACGTAGATTTTGATGACTCCAGCATTCCCATCTACAAGGTTTAATTCAGACCAGTTCGAGTGGTTTGCGTATTTTCGCAGCAAACTAAAGACCCAGGCAAAAGTCTTGAACGGGGTATTAAAGTCTTCATCGTCAACGCCTAGTAGGTCAATATAAACGTCTAGCGAGGTGTTTTCTACAATAGAATTTGTACTATTGTCTTGGCTTGACTGCCAAACCCACTGATTGTCAAAGTAATCAAAGTTTAGTTTGGTCAGGCTGTCGGGTTCTATTCTGACGCTTCCTTGAATTGGGAAATTCGTTGGAGCTATTGTGAATTTTGTTTGGGACCCCCGATTATCAATAATCAGTTCCCCTGTTGTTGCCGCAAAATCAGAAATTGTCAAAGACAATGGAAGGACTTTTAGTGTTTCAGCTTCCTCTACTACGTCAAAGGCTTTTATGTAGCCGCGTAGCTCTCGCTTATTATTACCTTGCCATGTTGCCGTTCTTGCCGCAGTGTCAACGGCAATGGGTTCATATTTTTTGTCCAAAAACAGCCCCCCTTCTAGGTCTTGCGAGAAAAGTGTTCTAGTTGTCGGTTCCGCCATGGTTTTTATGCCTCTATCCTAAATATTTTGTTGATTGGCATTGGTAGAACTCCATTGACAAAATGGATTCTCCCCAAAGTATCGATACGGAAAGTAGCAAAATTATCCCCATCAAGGGATTGATAGATTTCCTCTCTTATCGGGAAAACACCATCGGGTAATTGCCCAATAACTTCATCAGGAGTGGCGTTGTCTTTACTGACGATTCCCCTAAGTTCGGCAAACTTCCCACTTTTTTCTAATCCGGATTGAGTTACAGTCCACTCACTAACCCAAACCGGGACTAAAGTTGTGTCGTTTGGGTCTTGCTCGTCTATCAATAGATCCAATTTTTCGTTTGCCTGGATCAGCCTAGTATCATCGCTCCATAGATCGGACCCGGTGTATTCATAAACAATTAGTTGGATGTCATCGAGCCAGTAAGGGGGGTGGATTGAGATCGAATAATCTCGCTCAATCTCTGGGAACATCACGAGATTGAATCGATTTAACCAGAGGCGTCGCTCATGCTCCATTTGCGCCTGGGGAACGGAGCCACCTGCAATGCCAACCTGGAAAGCTTGGCGCAATATTCCAGCATAGCGCCATTTCTCAGGGGCTGATGGAGACTCGCAGAATAGGCAAATGATATGTGACTGTAGTAAACGAAGTATGCGGTCTGCCTATAGGTTGTGCCATTTCGGGTTATGAGCGATTGACCGCCGTCAACGATGGTTACTTGAATATCAGGGTTATTCACCTGATTCTCTGGAGTCAAATACTCCTTTGCTTTGAGAAAGAAGCTGACGAATAATGACTCCCCAGTGTTTGTCTCGGTTGCCGTTAAGCCAACCGAATTCAAGTCAGACTTGTCTATTGTCCAAGTTGTTAAGTTTTGCGTAGAATTTGTTCCGGCTACTTGACCGAGTGTCGGTTCTGCCATGTTAGAGAATCTTCGTTTGTGGACAAGAAGATTCTCGCCTCTGCCATTACCAAAATGAAATCCACCTTTTAGATAAAAGGTGTATCATAGAAAAATCGTCAGAAACGTTGCTATGAGAGAGTTCCAGGTGATTCTTAAATTGAAAGGTGCAGGACTAATGCACCTTTCAGTTCTCCCTCTACTAAAAGGTGAAGCGAAGGATTAAACTAATTTTATGCCTAAATGCAATGGATTTGGTCAATCTGAATTTTTCAGTCGAGCTGATCTATCAAAGCTTATCGCCCAGTACACAAACGCTACGGTGTACACACAAGTGGAGTCTGAGCAAGTTTCCACCCCAGGAAAAGCGACTCAAACTTCCGCAAACCCTTGACGAGAGTGGGCATTCCTGGAGGACGTTGGGAACGATAACCCGACCATCCTCCCAGGCGTGCAA
>NZ_JAVKBY010000201.1:0-13816 GCF_040222985.1 Coleofasciculus sp. F4-SAH-05 | reverse complement strand
TTCTCTGGCGATAAGCAAGAAGTGGGCTCTTGCGTATTCCCCACTATAAAACGCCGGAAGCGTCGTTCTGAAACGGAACCCCAAAGGAAGCCTACAACCGTACCCGTAGGGTCGGTGTAGGAGGACGTGACCTTATCATGTCATTCTGAGCGAAGCGAAGAATCTGGACAGATGCTTCGCTTCATTCCGTTTCACTGCATTCTGCTCAGCATGACAGATTCTACCTTAGACTGTAACTTGGTATGAATCAACATCTGTAGAGGCAATTCATGAATTGCCCCTACTGTGCTTAAAGGGATTAGATAGAATCAATAATCATCCGATAGTTAGATGTGATAAATTAAACCATCTTTTATTTATTTTTAGCTGATTGACACTCTAAAAGCGCCACTTCCCAAACCAATCGAGGTTGAGCATATCCAAGCAAGTAGGTTCGGGCTTGCTCTAATTGGTGAATGATCTGGGTATGAGATTTGTGTTGCCAATACCGATGCTGTAAATAGTCAACTAACCACAATTGGGCTTGGGGATCAAGGGTTTTATCAATTTCCTTAGCCAGTTCTAGCGCCATGCGGGATGAGTTGGGCAATTGGTTCAACTTTGCCAGTAATTCTGGGGGAATGGCTTGCAGTTGTTCAAACGCCGCGATCGCGTCTCCGGGACTCCCTTGGGCAATGGCTAATATCGAGGGTTCTTGGAGAATCTGCTCATAACCCGTTTGCTGTAGTACCTGTGCCATATCCTCTTGTGCTAATCGATAAAAGGGAATCCGTTGACAACGGGATACTAAGGTGGGTAATAAGGCATCAGGACTGGGAGCGATTAAGATTAATGTGGCGTTTCCGGGTTCTTCTAGCGTCTTGAGCAAGCCATTTGCGGCTGATTCTGCCATGGTTTCCGTCTGTTCCAACACCACAATTTGACGAGAGGCTTCTAGGGGAGAACGTCCTAAAAATTGGCGAATTTCGCGAATTTGTTCTAGGCGGATTTGGGGGGGCGTTTTGCGCTTGAGTCCTTTTTCTGCGGCTTCTTTGGCGGATAGGCGAATGCCGTTGTGTAGATAGGTGGGTTCAACCCAGAGGAGATCCGGATGGTTCCCCTGTTGTAGGCGTTTCTTGAGTAAGGGTTGCTTCTGGGGGGGAATATCTTGACAAAATAACCGTTCAATGAACCAACGGGCGACTAAAGCCCGCCCGACTCCAGGAGAACCGACAAATAGATAAGCTGGGGCGATACGGTTGGCTGTCATTGCCCCTTCTAAGAGTGCGATCGCTTGTTTTTGTGCAACTATGGTCATTGGTTCGTCATTTGTCATTTGTCATTTGTCATTTGTCATTTGTCATACCCAATCCGCCTTTGGAACCCCCTTTATCCCTTAACTGATGAAAGCCTGTTGCCTGTTGCCTGTTGCCTGTTGCCTTGTCCCTATTCATAAGGGGGGTAGTAACCGGATTTAGTATCATTTGTCTATGACATACTTCTGCCGAATTCGTTGACGCAAAACCGTCTGAATGTCTAGTTGCACGGCGTCAGGGCTTTGATTGGCGTCAATTCGGACAATTCGCTGGGGATACTGGGAGGCTAATTGGGCAAAACCTTGTTGTACTCGCTGGTGAAAGGTTAACTCCGCTTGTTCCATGCGATCGGCGACTCCCCGTTCTCTAGCTCGCTGTAAGCCAATTGTGACATCAACATCTAACCATAAGGTCAAATCGCTTTCTAGTCCTCCTGTGGCGATGTGGTTGATTTGCTCAATCAGGGCTAGGTCAATCCCTCGTCCATACCCCTGATAGGCAATCGTCGAGTCGGTGTAGCGATCGCACAAAATAATCGCCCCGGCATTAAGCTGAGGCTGTAACAATTCTTCAACATGCTGCGATCGATCAGCGGCGTAGAGGAGGAGTTCGGTGCGATGTTGTAGGGATGAGGAGTTTTCTTGGAGCAAAAGTTGACGCAGGTTTATGCCTAAGGGGGTTCCTCCGGGTTCTCGGGTGATGATCACAGGTGGCGGTTTGCGGTAATTGTCCAGTTTGTCTAGTACACCACTGTTGAGGAACCAATCGCGCGATCGCTGAATTTGGGTGGTTTTGCCACTGCCTTCGACTCCCTCAAACACAATCAGCATTTCCCCTTATCCACCTTAAATGCGGCAAGGGGGCGGACGCCTGTACAGCGCTTAAATACCTTAGCCCTCCCTTGCGAGAGTAGTTCTCTAGCCCTTGCTGGATGACAAGGGTCAAGAGGTTTCAGGTTTTTATCTAGAACGAAAACACGCATTACTGCATCTCTCAATTTCTTGGTAAAGTTTGCCTCGACGGTGTTAAGACCCGGTACTTTCTGAGTAACACTGGCTTTTCCGAATGACCTGTTTAATTACCCAGTTGTAGAGCAAGGAACTGGCACGCATCCCTTGGTACGTAGAGACGCGCCATGGCGCGTCTCTACGTACTTAACGGCTGCTAGCTATATAAACTAGCCGTCTGGTCAACAGGATTTTTCAAGCCCACACCATACCCCTAAGGGTTGGTGTGCGGTAGTTGACGCCTCATCTGATCACATCTCTCCCCATTGTCACCCAAAATCATCTCCTCGAATAAGGGGAAAGATGGGCAGATGTTTGTCCCGATGGAATCTACCGTCAAGAGTATGTATACTTTATTGGTATACCTATCCAGCCCAAGCCGCTAGGTAGGTAACTCGTATATAGCCGCCATAGGAGCTTGGTAACCAAGCCCATACAGGTGGTGTTAGCCTGTGGACTGGTTCAGTGCTGTCACAGCCAGAGTGAAGCAGGAAGTAAGTACCTCCAGATACCCACTTGTGGGTAGCTTTGGATAGATCTTATGTAATGATCTAGCTATCTGACGCCAAGGGTTAAATATGGCTCGCTACACTTGTTCATTTACGGTTGCAGTTTCTCCCGATCACCTTCAGCCATCGTTGATTGAGGTTTTACAATCCTGCGATTTCGACATTATCTATGACACGGGAGACTATATCATGGCACGGGAAATCCCTGGTCATGTTGCCTTTGCCAAACTCGTGACAGTGGAAGTCTTGATTGACAAATCGATGGCTACCGATCAGGAAATTCGCATGAATTTCGTGATCAAAAATGAAGAGTTGCCCTTACAGGTAGACAATCACTGCCACGATAAGTTTTATGAAGTTCAAGAGGCGGTTGCCCAAAACCGCCATTGGCAACTCTTAGAAAGTGTTGCTGGTTGACATCCTCTGGTTCAATCCTCTGGATTTCCCTGATCATAGTTGGGCTAATAATCAGGGTGTCCAGTCATCTGGATCTCCCCCCATCATATTTGGGCTAATCAGGGTGATGTCAAACTCATCGGGAGGTCCAGTGGGAACAGAGTCGCGCTTGAGTATGTAGTATTTGGCACTAACTTGAGGACCGAAGACGACTTCGTCCTCATCTTCAAGATCGTGAGCTTGAAGTTTACGACCGTTAATTACGAGTCCGTTGGCGCTGGACTTACCTTTGAGGTTACCATCGACAATGCGGTAGTAGAAACCGCCGTCCTCCCGTTCTCGCCGCACTAAGGTGGCATGTCGGCGAGATACAAATTGTGAGAACAAACGAATATCCACATCCGGATCTCTGCCTATAGAATAGACGGGTTCCTCCAAGGTATATTCCTTGCGCCCTTTTTCGTCTTCAATAATTAACAGATGGTTTTGATTGGATTTTGCAGGCATTGAACATCGAAAAATAGGGATAGACAGTGCCGTAAATTCACTGTCGCTGTGTCTATGCTTTCTTAGATTAGCAAACTGCTTAATCATCTTTCCTTAACGTATTAAGAAGAAATGACCGAATTGCCGACCTTCAACTTGGTCTTTCCCCATTCAATCATCATAAGCATTAATGCAGATCATGGCACAGACTCTAATGTTACAATTTTGTGACATTTTTTTACACTGACCCTAGGGGAGAGCCTGTAAGCTTCCTTTGGGATACCGCTAATTGGCGGCGTTTCCGGATTTTATAGTGAGGAATATGTAATAACTCCTCTCTGGTGATCTTAATAGCTGCGTTACACTCCCGGTTTAGAAGATACCACAAGTAGGCTGTAAATTCGTACCGATAAAACTTTCTCAATTTGGTTATCACTTTAACCCTACTTTCCCGCTGGATACCGGACTTTGTCCTGCTCCGAAGAAAGTCCATGCTTAACATGGGCGGGGAGGAAAGCGGGTGATAACCTAAGATTTACCAGCCTTCGTCGCTTGGTAAGCGAGACTTGAAAAGAATCATCCAGACACCACCATTACTTTGTATTCTACTACATAAAGGTTAGGACCCCTTGAACGAATGGGTGTGAATTTTCCCAGTCTCGCCTGATAATGCGGGATGAGTATTTTGCCGAGACCCCAAACCCCACACCCTACACCCCGTTGTCAGAGTTCCAACCTCGACGTAATAGTAGAGAGTTGCTAACTACAGTCACGGAACTAAATGCCATCAGTGCGCCAGCTACAGCCGGATTGAGAGCGATACCAAATCCGGGTAACAGTATGCCAGCCGCTACGGGAATACCCAAAGTGTTATATCCCAACGCCCAGAAGAGATTTTGGCGAATTTTGTTAAATGTAGCGCGAGACAGTTTAATCGCTTTGACAATATCCAGCAAACCGCCAGCTTGGGGACGGGTCGTGCTAGGTTGCATGAGAATAATTCCCGCCGTTTCCCGGGCAACATCTGTTCCCGCTTGCAGGGCGATGCCAACATCAGCTTGGGCTAAGGCTGGACCATCGTTAATTCCATCTCCAACCATGGCGATGCAGTTTCCCGGGGCTTGCAATTGTGCGATCGCGGCGGCTTTGCCATCGGGACGGATACCTGCCATAACGTTGGCTGGATCAATGGCAAGGTGTTGTGCTACTGTCACGGCGGCATTGGGTTGATCTCCGGTTAGCAACATCACGCGCAGTCCCATCGCCTGTAGCTGTTCTACGGTGGTTTTAGCATCGGGTTTGGGTAAATCAGTTAGGGCAATGAGTCCAGCCAATTCTCCATCTACGGCTAAATACACCACGGTTTTACCCACAGCCGCTAAGGTTTGGGCTTGGGCTTGGGCGGTATCACTAAGAGTCACGCCTTGCTGACGTAACCAATCTTCATTCCCCAGTAATACCGGTTGATTGTCCACTAGGGCAGATATTCCTAATCCAGCTTCGGTATAAAAATCCTTAGCGGCTAATAGAGGTAACTCTTGTTGGGCTGCTGCTGTACAAATCGCTTCTCCGAGGGGATGAGTTGTGCCTCGTTCGGCTGCGGCGGCAAGTTGAAGGAGTTTTGAGCTACCAGATATGCCATTATGCGTCTGTAGGGGCGGGTTTAGGAAATTAGCGCCAGCTATTGAGGATAAGCTTTGTTCAAAACCCGCCCTGACCGAGCTGTACTCCCCATCTTCCTCCTCTGCCCATTTCTCAACAGACAGACAATCGGTTACGGTGGGTTTTCCTTGGGTGAGAGTGCCTGTTTTGTCAAAGACGATGGTATCAAGTTGATGGACTCGTTCTAAGATGTCACCCCCCTTAATCAGTAAGCCCCGTTCTGCCCCTAAGCTGGTGCCGACTAGAATCGCTGTCGGGGTTGCCAATCCCAAGGCACAGGGACAGGCAATCACTAATACCGCGATCGCTAATTTTAAGCTCAATAGTAAGGGTGAGGTTGAATGACTCATCAGGGAGTCTCCTTCCCCTAGAACCTGAGTCCAGATTTTTGTCCCCACCAGCTCCCAAAAAAGGAAGGTGAAGGTGGCGATTGTCAATACCCCATACGTAAAATAACCGGCAACTTTATCGGCTAAATTCTGCACCGGGGCTTTCCGGGTTTGCGCTTCTTCCACCAGGGCGACAATTTGCGCTAATGTGGTTTCCTGTCCAATGCGTGTGGCTTGAATCGCGATCGCACCGGATTGATTTAAGGTGCCAGCCGCAACCGGATCACCGGGTTGCTTGAGAACAGGTAAGGGTTCCCCCGTCAACATTGACTCATCCACCGACGACTGACCCGCCACCACTTCGCCATCAACGGGTATTTTTTCTCCCGGCAAAACGCGCAACCATTCGCCCACGCGAACTTGTTCCACGGGAATCTCGATCCCCAGTTCTGTCGCTGTGGGGGCGGATTTACCAATTAACCGGGCTACCTTGGGTTTCAGTGCCAATAATGATTCATAAGCGGCTGATGCCTGACGCCTTGCCCGTTGTTCCAAGGTACGTCCTAACAGGATAAAGCCAAGTAACATCACGGGTTCATCAAAGAAGCATTCCCAACCCAATTGAGGCAAGAATAAGGCGGCACAGCTAGCCCCATAAGCCGCCAAGGTTCCCAATCCTACTAAGGTATTCATATTCGGGGTTTGATGCCGCAATCCGCGCCAGCCATCGCTGATAATTGGACGCCCAGGTCCTACCAGGGCTAAGGTTGCCAATCCCCAGTGAAACCAGATGGTGCTAAACACGGGTAGCATGGGTCCATGCAACCAATGACCGATATGTCCAATGGTCGAGAGAATAACTAGGACACTAGCAATTATTAATTGCCGCAGTTGTTCCCTTGCCTCTTGTTCATGGCGTTGAGTCGGGGTGAGGCGTTCTTCTGAGGTTTCTCCTGCTTGGGAGTAACGGGGTTGGGAAGGAAACCCAGTTGCGGTTAATTTTTCCGCTAGGGTGGCGGGAGCAACCTGACCGACTTCATACTCAACCACAGCCACTTCTGTAACCAAGTTGACCTGGGCGGAAATAACTCCGGGTTGCTGTTCTAGCTGTCGTTCTACTGCACTGACACAGCCTGCACATTTCATTCCCCCAACATCTAGCGTCATTTGCTCAATGGTTGGGGTGGGGATATCGACGGCTTTTTCGGGAGAAATTTGCATAGATGTTTTTAATACCGATAGGCGTTGCGATGCCTGAATGCTGAGTTTTGTTAATACGTCTCTTTAATGATAAGGATTATTTTGCCAATGCGCTCTGCCACTAGCCAATATCATATTTTGATGACAATGCCGATGATCGGTTGGAGGTTTGAGGTGTGTTTTTGATGGGATAGGGAGGCGTTATGTTTTTCCCGATCCGGTGGCAGTTAAATAAGCATTTTCGGATCGCCAAAACCATTGATATTCCGTAGGGTGGGCATTGCCCACCAGAATATGAGGAGCGTGCCATTCGTCTTAAGTCGCCTGCTTAACAGCCAAGCTCTTCTTTTAGTTTGCGCTTCAAGTCATCAGAAATAAATAGTCCACTAATCTCCTTTGTAAGAGCCTCTAAGGTTTCTCCCTTTTCCTGACGATCTTGATATACGCCCACCAGTAAAGCTTCCAGCCCAAACTTAGATAAGGCATCGGTAGCTATACCTATGACTCCAAGGAACATGATGCCTCCAATCATTCCTCCTGGTCCGAGCATTGCTAAGGCGGCTGTGATTGCCGCTGCTCCTGTAAAACCCGTGGTAGCCATTGCAATCAGGAGAATAATTCCTGGGAATCCTAGTGCCGCAATTTTTCTAACAGCTTCGTCCATTTGATTACTCCTTTGTTATAGTTTTCGCTTTCTGGGTCTTTTCACCTCTAAACTAGCTGATTCAGGTGAGTGATTACCTCAGCAATAGCTGCTAAGACTATTGCGCTATTTGGCGGATGCTATATAAGTATTTGTTGCGTTGTCGAAGGCATAAGCCAATTTAGGTTCACAGAATCTTTACTCATATTTATCTCAGCTTTATGGCGTTAACCCTTCTTATAACAGATACTAAATATAGCTTTGATAATGACAAAATATTGAGGAGAACCGAAATTGCTAGAAGCTATCGACAATGCTAAAGAATCTGCAACTTGTGCAGCAGTTGGTGCGGTTGTTGGTGCAGTTGCCTATCACCAAACCGGAGCAGCAGGTTTAGCTATTGCAGGAGGAGCTTATCCGGTTGGTTTAGCTGCATTTATGGGTGCTGGTGCAGTGGCTGGACTGGCAGTTCATGGTGCGACAAAGGAAGCCGCAAAAAACCTAAAAGAAGCTGCCACCTTTGCAACAGTTGGTGCAGTTGCTGGTGGAACTGTGTACCATCAAACCGGAGCAGCTGGTTTGGCTATTGCAGGAGGAGCTTATCCGGTTGGTTTAGCTGCATTTGTGGGTACTGGTGCAGTAGCTGGGTTAGCAGCTTTTAGCATGAAAAAGTCCGTTTTTAGATGAATTGTGGTTCTGACGAAATATGGGTATTCCGGACTTAGTGGGCTAAACTATCAGCTTTGATGAACCAGGAAGCTTACCACACAAAAACTGCCGCTTTTCACCGCCTCAAAACTCTCTTGAAATCGGGGTAAAATTGGTTAAAGCTATTGCTGTCCCATATTCCGGCAAATCAAACTAACAATTTAGCACACTAACTACGGAAGACCCGTCTTTTTAAATCACCACACGCGGGAGTCGGTGCTTAAAGCCACAAAGGATTTCCCAGGATATTGTGTTTAACGATATCGCCCAGTCATCCGCAGAGATTTGCCTGTCCCCGTCTCGTCCAATTAGGGTGACGATTTCACCAACCTGTAAATCGGAAATATTACTCACATCAAACATCAGTTGATCCATGGTAATCGCCCCAATTTGGGACACCCTTTGACCCCGAATTAATCCGGTCATTTTATTCGAGAGATTCCGGGGAACACCATCGGCGTAACCGATACCAACGACAGCTAGACGTAACTGTTTTTGTGTCCTGAATTTATATCCATAACTCACCCCCATCCCCGCCGGTATTGTTTTCACTTGAGTGACCCGCGTTTTGACTTGCATGACGGGTTTTAGGTTGACTTTTGGGTGCAAATGTGGTGCGGGATAGAGTCCATAAAGCGCTAATCCGACTCGAACCCAATCGTAATGCAAAGCGGGGTCAGTTAACGTGGCGGCGGAGTTAGCTAAGTGTAAGCAGGGTGGGACGATATTCGCCGCGTGAAGTTGGGCAATAGCCGCTTCAAACCGCTGATGCTGTAGTCTCATCACTGTGGGATCTGGACTATCTGCTGTGGCTAAATGGGAATAGACACTGGCTAGTTTTAAATGGGGTAATCGCTGGACTAATTGCACAAACTCTGTGGCTTGTTGCCAAGACATCCCCAAGCGAGACATCCCTGTATCGATGTTGAGATGAACCGATAAGGGTGTTTGACAACGAGTCAGGGTATCGGAAAAAACTAAAGCCTGTTGGGGTGTACAGATAGTGGGTTGTAAATACCAATGCGCGATCGCACGCACTTGTTCCGGGGTGTTGGTTGCGCCTAAAATCACGATGGGCGCGTCAATTCCGGCTTCTCGCAGTTGAATACCTTCTTCTACTGTGGCGACACATAATCCATAAGCACCTGTGGCGAGTGCGGTTTGGGCAACCATTGTGGCACCATGTCCGTAGGCGTCTGCTTTCACCACCGCCATGAGTTGGGTTTTGGCAGACAAAAGCTGTTTTAATTGGTTTAGGTTATGGGCAAGTGCCGCGCGATCGATTTCTACCCAAGCGCGTTCGGTTAATCCGCCGGAGACTTCCCATAAGTTCGTCATTCGTCATTCGTCATTCGTCATTCGTCATTCGTCATTCGTCATTCGTCATTCGTCATTCGTCATTCGTCATTCGTCATTCGTCATTCGTTTATGTAAGGGTTTGAGGAGCATTCACAGAACTTAACATAGTTCAGTTTATTTCCACCGACCTACTTACAAACCTTTACCAACTATTAAACAGGTTTCCGGTGACTTATCGTTTTGAGTTTAATCCTTACCAGCGCCAATTTCGACATCCCCTCACTACTCATCATGGCATCTGGAAAGTACGGGAGGGGATTATCCTGCGTCTGGTGGATGAAAAGGGGCGAGTGGGTTGGGGAGAAATTGCCCCACTTCCTTGGTTTGGTTCTGAAACCTTAGAACAAGCCGTAACCTTTTGTCAGCAGTTCCCGTCTCAGATTACATCAACTGATATTTTCTCGATTCCGGCTGAATTTCCCGCCTGTCAGTTTGGCTTTGAGTCAGCGTGGGATGGGTTAGTCGCAAGGAATGGGGGAGATGAGGGAGATGGGGGAGATGAGGGAGATGGGGGAGATGAGGGAGATGAGGGAGATGGGGGAGATGGGGAAGAGAGTCGTATTGAAACGGAAAAAACAAGTCCGTTGTTACCCAATTCGTCACTGAAATACAGTTATCTTTTGCCCACTGGGGAAGCCGCGTTAACCTCTTGGCAGCAAGGTTGGCAACAGGGCGATCGCACGTTTAAATGGAAAATTGGTGTTACCTCTATGGAATCAGAACTGAGGTGGTTTGACCAGTTGGTTCAAGCTTTACCCCCATCGGCTCAATTACGCTTAGATGCGAATGGGGGACTTACACAACATCAAGCTCAACAGTGGTTAAAGGTATCAGATCAGGCGGGAATTGTCGAGTTTCTGGAACAACCCTTGCCACCAGAGGAGTTTGATGTGATCAGGGCAATGGAAGATCAGTATAAAACAGCGATCGCCCTGGATGAATCTGTCGCCACGTTGAACCAACTCAAAACCTGTTACCAGCAGGGATGGCGAGGAATCTTTGTGATTAAAGCTGCGATCGCGGGATCTCCAACACAACTACGACAATTTTGTCAAGCCCACGATATCGACTTGGTTTTCTCCTCCGTCTTTGAAAGTGCGATCGCAAGAATAGCGGTTCTCAATTTAGCTGTAGAATTATCTCATCCCCATCGGGCAGTTGGGTTTGGAGTTAATCACTGGTTTGTCTAAGTTGATTAGCGCCTAAGTAGGTGGACATTAAAGTTAGCGGTGGAGGTTAGGGAACAGGCAACAGGCAACAGGCAACAGTAAGGGTTTGAGACTTGTTTACATAACTTATCTAGTTAAGTTTATTTCCACCAACCTACTTAGCTCGGGTGTAAGGTTAATTATGCAAGGTAGGAGATAGGACGCCAGGGTATTTGTAGGGGCGGGTTTAGGGATTAATTTTGGTTTTTTCCCTAACTGGAGTGCGAAACCCGCCCTAATATTTTGTTAGGGTGGGTTTAAGTAAATGAATTCTATTTTAATCGATATAAAACAGCGAGATAATGATTGGATTATTGGTTTTGACAATAACAAATTCCAAGAAATAAATCAGAAATTATTTGATAAATTTTCTAACTTATTTCCATGTAAAACCGTTCCTAAGATTATTCTGGCTGAATCTAACCCTTGGCGATTCCTTGCTGCATTTAGCGCCGCTGTTAGTGCCGATTGTTCAGTGTTTTTGGGCAATCCCAATTGGACACCAGAGGAATGGCAGTACGTTGTATCATTAGTCCAACCCGATTTAATTTGGGGAGATTTGTCAAGGAGCATTTGTCAAGAGTCATTGGTCAAAAATAAGGGACAAGGGATAATCAATAAAGAACCGACAATGGGTGTCACTAAATTGGGCGTTTGTAGTCAGCGCTTGATTCGTGATGGCACTAAAGTGCCTACTACGAACCCTACTACGAACCCTACTACGAACCCTGGAATAATGATTCCTACAGGGGGTTCCTCGGGTAAGATTCGCTTCGCCATGCACACCTGGGATACGTTGATGGCGTCGGTGCGAGGGTTTTATCAGTATTTTGACCAGAAGCCAGTGAACTCCTTCTGTGTCTTGCCTGTGTATCATGTGAGTGGGTTGATGCAATTTCTGCGATCGCTAACCACAGGAGGACAGTTTGCTAGTCTACCCTTTAAAGAGGTGGTGGCGGGAAAAGGACGAGAGATTAACCCAAAGGATTTTTTTATTTCCCTGGTTCCCACTCAGTTACAACGCTTACTCCGGGCGAATGCAGCAAATTGGTTATCCCAGTTTCACACGGTTTTGTTAGGTGGTGCGCCAGCTTATGAGTCTCTCTTAACTGAGGCGAGACAACAGGGTATTCGCTTAGCGCCAACTTATGGAATGACGGAAACGGCGTCTCAAGTGGTTACTCTTAAACCGGACGCATTTTTAGCGGGGAATAATAGTTGCGGTCAAGTTCTCCCTCATGCCCACGTTACCATTCGCAGTACAACCGGGGAATTTTTGGGGACGAATCAAATCGGAATTGTCACGATTGCAGCAGAGTCTTTGGCATTGGGTTACTATTCTTCAGGAGATAAGGAAGATAAGGAAGATAAGGAAGATGGAGAGTTAACTCAAAACCATGTCCTTGAGCGCAGCGAAGGAGCAATCAGGGCGGGTTTTGAGGAAACGTTATCGTCAACCACTGGCGCGAATTTTCAAACCTCGCCCCTACAGACGAATAATGGCGCATCTCTACACTTCCCCCATCACGAATCCCCAATCCCCAATAGTCATGCAACGCCTGATAAAATCCCAACACTGCAATCCGATGATTTGGGATTTTTTGATGAGCAGGGGTATCTAACTATTGTCGGACGGCACAGTCATAAAATCATTAGCGGAGGTGAAAATATTTTCCCAGCCGAAGTCGAAGCGGCTATTTTAGCCACCCAATTAGTGCGTGATGTGTGTGTGATTGGCATACCGCATAATTATTGGGGTCAAGCCGTTACAGCGGTTTACGTTCCTCGTGCATCGGACGTTTCTGTGGATGTTTTAAAAGCCGCGCTGGTCAATCAGTTAAGTAGGTTTAAGCAGCCTAAATATTGGGTTACTGTTGAACAATTGCCCCGCAATGAGCAAGGAAAAGTAAATTATGAATCTGTTAAAACAACGGCTTTAGAATTTGTACCTAGGGATTAAAAAGTCACAAATATTAATGTCAGTCAATAATAAATAGGGTCTGCTGAATAAGTCGGAAAAACACAACTAATGGATTAAGTAGTTATAGCAACCGCAATGGCTGTTAGGACACATCATTTATGTTCCAGACGCGCCATGGCGCGTCTCTACAATGGTGCCGAACGTCCTAATCGATATGTCTATTGCTATATATAATATATAAATAGATAAAAACCCAGACAAATAGCGAGCGAGACGCTCGCACTACTACCACCATTCCCCGTTCTCTATTCCCTGCGGGTGAGTTCCCTATCCTCACCACAAAACTTATTCAGCAGACCCTAAATAATGACTTTGCCAATCATTAAAACCCCCTGATCTGCTCGCAGATAGGGAACAGACGTACCCTTAAACCCGGTAATAAACGGCTTGTGATGCAACTGCCAATAGCTGGTACTCATATCATTGGCGATCGATTTTAAAGCCCTAAGTTCTTCCACCAATTCTGTAGCGAGTTCGTTAATCCGATTGGCATGATCATAAGCCTGTTGAGTGGCGATCTCTACCTCGTCTGCTAAGGTTAAGGCTTGCTTAGGTTTCGCCAGAGGCTGTAGCTGTTGCTGTTTTTGCTCCAACTGCGCCTGCAACGCCGCGATCGCATTATCAATTCCCTGAACTTCGGCGGAAACCTCTGCGGCTACCCTCGCTTGATGGCGATAAGCCGCCGCGATCGCTTTGGGTGAATTATTCTCCGGTTGAACCTCCTGATTGCTTAGAGTATCCCGTTCGTGACGTAGTGCCTCGAGTTGGGTGCGAATTGCCTCAATTTCTGCCTGTATCTGATCCATCCTGATACCACGTTGTCTTAAAAGATACTTTTTTCTTGGTGCAGGTCTACTACCTTTGCATAACACAATCGTTACATAACACATTGGTAGGGGCACGGCACTGCCCATTGGTGTCAACTTAACCAGAAGAAGCCCAGATTTCTTTTGAGCGAGCGGCATTGTCTCGATGCCGCTTGCGCTCAGTTTTGACTAAACCTAAGAGCTTGTAATGATCAACCAAATAACTC
>NZ_JAVKBY010000198.1:0-21627 GCF_040222985.1 Coleofasciculus sp. F4-SAH-05 | reverse complement strand
GCATTTAAGATTAGTCGTCCAACTCTTTATAGATGGAAAGAACAGCTAGATAAAACGGGTTCTACAGTTCCCTTAAAAGGCAAACCCCCAGCTCAAAATTGTGTGATTAAAGACTGGAATAAGTTCAAAAAATTCGTCGATACCAACCCGGACAAAACCCAAAAAGAATTGGCTAAATTGTGGGGAAATGTCAGCCATCATACAATTAGTAGAGGTTTTAAAAAAAATTGGCTACACTCGTAAAAAAAAACTTATGGTTATCAAGAAAGATGCGAAGAAGCACGGTGCGAGTTTAAACAAAAACTAGCTCATTATAGACCAGAACAGGTAATCTACATAGATGAAAGCGGAATAAACAATAATGAAAGATATCCTTATGGATGGAGTCAAAAAGGGGAAAAATTATATAGTATGCGACCGGGAAAACGCCAAGATAGACTAAGTATTATCGGCGCTTTGTGTGACCGTAAAATTTTGGCGCCGATGGTATATCAAGGATATTGTATAGCCAAGGTAATAGAGACTTGGCTAGAAAAATGTTTATTACCAATCGTGCAAGCCGGACAAGTAATTATTATGGATAATGCGCCCTTTCATAACTCCCGTAAAATTAGAGAATTAATCGAAGAGGCTGGGTGTGAATTGCTGTTCTTACCTAGCTATTCTCCTGAATTGAACCCAATTGAACATTGGTGGCAAAAAGTGAAGACTGCCATCAGAAAAGAGTTGCCTCTTCATGAATTTAATATTCATAAAGCAGCAGACGCAGCGTTTCAGTATTTGTAAGTAGACGAGCGCGAAGCGCTATAACCAGTCGGGGCGCTAGATCAGGGCACGATAGTCGAAGTGCCCCTACCGCATCAATTTGCTCTCCGCCATGGTAGGGGCATGGCATTGCCATGCCCTCAGGACTTACGCAGGTACATCATATATGGTGGCAATGGTGCGTTAGCGTAGCGTAACGCACCCTACAGATAGAGGTGTTGCGTAAGTCCTAGCCCTATTTAATGAGGTGGACAGCATAAAAGTCGAGGAAATGGGACAAGGATTTGCCCGGAAACCCCGAAAACCGAAGCGTGAAGACACGACTACGCCAGAACAATCCTCACCGTTGCTGCTCAAAACTTGGTCATTCGAGTCTTTTACTCGGCGTTTCGTGTTCTGAACTCCACGTTTCGTGTTTTGAACTTCACGTTTCGTGTTTTGAACTTCACGTTCTGTGTTCCGAACTTCACGTTTCGTGTTCCGAACTTCACGTTTTGTGTTCCGAACTTCAGGTTCCGCGTTCCGAACTCTAAGTTCCGTGTTTTGAAGTCAAAATGTTCCAGCAGTTGGAGCAAGGCAGAAATTGCTGTTTGAGAACCGATTTCACCTAATGCCTCGGCTTAGTACTTCTATGGTTAATTTTAATCTTTTCCTTCCCCATTTCTCCAATCCTTCAGATTAAGGTATAGGTCGAGACGGTGGCACTTGCAGCTCAGCAGAAGCCGTCAGCGTTTGGTATAAGCGCTCAGATAAGATGCGGTTGGCTTCCTCGGTCAAATGAATGGCATCCCAAAACGCCCGATCAGAAAAATCGTTATAAACATCGTAGAAGTTCAGCGTTTTCACATTTTCGGGATACCAGCTTTGAAGCTGATCCAGTGATTTGGCTAAAGCAACATAGCCATCTTGGATTCGTGTCTGATAATCTGCTCCCAATTCAACCAAAATTTCCTGCTCTCTGAGTGAAATCTGTTGATTTCCACGACCGGTAATTTCTGGTTGTATGGTGATAATTAAAGGAACAGATGCCCCAGTTGCCAAGCGAATCATTTGCTTGTGGCGATCGCGATAACGGGTAACTCGTTCTTGCAGTTCCTCTGAGTCAGGGGGAAGATAGTTGGCTAGGTGGGTTGTACCATTCAACGCCGCTAAACTCAGCCGACTGACTGAGGGTTGGGGATTGAATATCCAGTATTGGATGGCTCTGACAAGATAGGTGTTGGTTACCACAGAGGTTAACTCTTGGGAGAGGTGGCTCCAAAAATGACCATACGCATTACTAAGAAAGGTTTCAATATGGGGAATATCCGTTGCCATGCGATCGCTCGGTAGGAGCAAGTCCATGTATCCATCCAAAACCACGATCGCATCCGGTTGATAGGGCAAAATCTGCAACGCTAACTGAGCCAATTCATTCCCCGATGCATACCCCGGTACAGCCGCATTAATCACCCGATATTGACCATCTTTAATCTTAGGAGGTAATGCCAACGCCTTTTCTAAATCTGGTTTATAGAAGGGCAAATTTGTTGGTCGATATTTCTCCGGAGAACGCTGCTGCTGGGCAACCCGTTCCTTCAGACGCGCTTCCAGTTGAGCCGCAATGGTCGCTTGATTACTGGGATTCCATTGACCAAACGCCGTCGATCCTCCCAGCAAAAAAATCCGAAATTCAGTGTTGGGTTTGTCTAGGGGAACAGGTTCAGTGTCGCGGAATCCTTGGGGATTAATCTGCCAAAAATTGCTGGTTTGGTCGCCAACAAGCTGATAGCCTACGGCAAGACTACGTTGGGCGGCAAGTCGCCCTTGTTCGGATAAACCATCATAAGGCTTGTTACTGTCATTCAAAAACTTGAGGCGGTAAACATTCACAATCGCTGGTTCACCCTCATAGGCAGCTAACTCAGCGCTTTTGCCCATGACACCAACCAACAGCCGAGTGGACAATTCTAAGACAATCAAGGCGATCGGAATCGCCAAAATGATCGCGAGCAACGGCAAGGGACTGCGGCGCTTACGGTAGGTGCGACGGCGGCGCGACTTGAACATCAAATAATTTTCCTCAAATCATCACAGAATCGGGCGGCGGCGTTGCTAAACTTAACACGGATGCGGCTATATGACCGACATTAAAACGTGATAGTCACTGCTGATCGCGGGTTAAACATCCAATTTTGTACAGAACTATCCATTATACCTATGCCCTGCACACTACTCTTTGTCTGCCTTGGTAATATTTGCCGTTCTCCCTCCGCCGAGAACATTATGAATCACTTAATTGAACAAGCGGGACTTCAAGACAGCATTGTCTGCGACTCAGCGGGGACGGGTGATTATCATATTGGTTCTCCTCCCGATGAACGCATGACTCTCGCCGCCAGCCAACGGGGAATCATCCTCAAGGGCAAAGCCCGACAGTTTCAAGTCTCTGATTTTGAAGCGTTTGACCTGATTTTGGCGATGGATCGGGAGAATTTACGGGATATTCGGTTTCTGGATACAAGGGGGAAGTATGTGGATAAAGTGCGATTAATGTGTGATTTTGCCACTCATCATCAGATACGAGACGTTCCTGATCCCTATTACGGGGGTCCAGAGGGATTTAACCAGGTGATTGATTTACTCCTGGATGCTTGCGAGGGATTATTGGAGTATGTAATTAAGACCTATTCCCTACCCGCCAAAGGCAAAGTTCAATGAGCTTTTTTGAGAAACTCAATGCCGTGATCGCACAGAATCAAAGTTTACTGGTAGTCGGACTTGATCCTAACCCAGAAATGATGCCCAGACGTTACTCCACTGGAGAATACTCAGGTGATCTGATGGATGGGTTAAGGGATTGGTTGCACTGGATTATCCAGCAAACCGCCGATTTAGTCTGCGCCTATAAGCCCACATTTGGCTTTTACAAAGCATTGGGCGCACCGGGACTCAACCTATTAGAACAGACACTCGCGGCGATTCCTGACTCCATTCCGATTATTTTAGATGCCAAACATGGTGACCTAAACACTAGCACTGTCTTTGCGGAAACCATTTTTACGCGATGGCGGGTTGATGCGGTTACGCTGAGTCCTTATTCTGGACAAGACCACGTTGCACCCTTTTTAATTTATCCCGGTAAAGCCGTTTTTATTCTCTGCTGCACCTCCAATCCGGCTGCTGTGGCGATTCAGCAGTATCCCCAACCCCAAACCCCCCTTTATCTGCAAGTGGTTAAAGAAGCCAAAACCTGGGGCGCACCCGAAGATTTAGCCTTAGAAGTTGGCACAAACTCGCCAAACATATTGGCAAAGATTCGGGCAATTGCCCCAGAACGCTTAATTTTAGCCCGGAGTATTTGGGCGGAGGGGGGTGCTGAACTCAATCAAATTTTAGCGGCTGGGTTAAATGCCAATGGTGAGGGGTTATTAATACCAGTTCCCCAGGATATGTTAGCCACAGAAGAACCCGCCACCGCGATACAACCCCTAAGAGAGGAGATAAATCAGGCAAGAGGAAAAAAGATTCAACAGGGTTCGGCTTGTGATTTATGGATGCCGGATGTCTGTTTTCTAGAACAACATCCCCATCAAGATTTAATTCTCCAACTTTATGACATGGGTTGTATTCTATTTGGTGAATTTGTCCAAGCATCTGGGGCAGTTTTTCCCTACTATATTGATTTGCGGAAAGTTATCTCCAATCCCCAACTTTTCCATCTAATGCTGAGTGCTTATGCCGAGATTCTGCAAGGTTTAACCTTTGACCGGATTGCTGGGATTCCCTATGGGTCATTACCCACGGCAACCGGGTTGTCCCTACGCCTGCATCACCCCATGATTTTTCCCCGTAAAGAAGTGAAAGCCCATGGGACGCGACGGGTGATTGAGGGTCACTTTGAGCCAGGGGAAACGGTGGTTGTGGTAGATGATATTTTGATTAGCGGTAAGAGTGTGATGGAGGGGGCGGCGAAGCTGGAGACAGGGGGGTTAAACGTGCAGGATATTGTCGTATTTATTGATCACGAAGGTGGGGTCAAGGATAGATTGAGGGATAATGGTTATCAGGCGCATTCCGTGTTAACGATTTCAGAAATTACCCAAACTCTGTATCAAGCGGGGCGGATTACTCAGAAGCAATTTCAGGCATTTAACCACAGTGTTGAATAAGCAAGTACATCCCAGAAACCGGGTTTCTATGAATCTCTGCATCCTCTCCGAAATCTATCGCAGAAACCCGGTTTCTAGCCCCTAGGCGGAGAGATAGTCTCCGTTGGAGGGTACTAAGATTCTGGCTCAGAAACCCGGTTTCCTAATCCTCCAGACCACTATAATAAGATCGATCAGCCCCAATTTGGCTACGATAAACTGCTTATGACTGTACTCATCTCAGACGAAATCCTGCAAGCCTCTCAGCTTACCCCAAGCGAGTTTCGCCAAGAAGTAGCATTACACCTGTTTCAAACCGGGCGTTTGACCTTGGGCTATGCCAGTAAATTGGCAGATATGCCCGTCCCTGCTTTTCGCCAACTTCTGAAACAACGAGATATCCCGCTTTACTCCTACGATGTGGAAGATTTTGCCTTAGACATGAAGAACTTACGGGAGTTGGGACGCTTGTGATTGTCATTAGTGATACATCAGTAATCACTAACTTGGCGGCAATTCACCACCTAAAACTTCTGTCTCAACTTTACAATCAAGTCACTATCCCTGAAGCTGTGTATCGGGAACTCGTTGATATCGAGCCTCCTGTACCAGGAACTCTGGAAGTCCAAGGGGCAGCCTGGTTGGAAGTCAGAGCATTAGTTAACCGTGGTGTGGTTGAACATCTTGAAAATGACGTGAGGTTAGATCCTGGAGAAGCGGAGGCGATCGCTCTTGCCATAGAGCTTAATGCAGATTTGCTCTTGATTGATGAGCGTCGTGGTCGAGCAGCGGCTAACCGTTTAGGCATCAAGATTACTGGATTGCTAGGCATTCTGGTTGAGGCCAAGCAGAAAAATTTAATTACTGCGGTCAAGCCTCTTATGGATGCTCTGATTGCTACGTCAGAGTTTAGAGTATCTTCAGCTTTATATAACCAGATTTTGAGCAGGGTCAATGAAACTTAATCGATTTCATAAAGACAACTCAATGAACTGTTTTTCCAGGGTGACTTCCTGTTGTTCACTCGCCACTTCCAGCCAACCCTGAACCGCATCTGCAAGCATTTCTAACAACTCTTCATAACTCAATGCCCAGGTGTGACAACCGGGAAGGGCGGGAACTGAACCTCACCAGACATCATCTTCTTGCCAAATCATTGCTTTAATCTTCATAGTTTGTCTCTAATCTGGTTCTGCCTGCACCGACTTAAAAGAATCAGAAATTAAATCAAAGATTTTTGTGTCTAACAATATCTCTTAGCAAACCACGTAAGTTTTCTAACGTTTTTTCCTTCTGCTGCTCATCAATTTCAGATCTTTCAACCTCTTTAATTCTGTTCAAGATGTAGGACTCATCAAATGTAACTATTTCAGAGGAATTAAAATTCAGAAAAAGTAGCTTTTCGGACTTCAACTTACCAATATTGCCTGAAGATGAGTGATAATATACTAAAACACCCACTGTATCAGCACCTTTTATACCATTTCCCACTGTGTTTCTATAGTTTAGCAAGAAATATTCACTATCTTTTGGAGCTACGCCATAGACTATATTCAACCATTGTCAAAATCCTGATCCGGATAACCAAAAAAATAGAATTCCTGACCAGCCTGAAGCTCCTCATCCAGACAAACGCAAGGTAAGCCAGCCGTCAAATCCGTAGTCTCAGGCAACAACTTCAACAGCGCCAGATCCAATTCAGGAACCCGCTCAACCAACTCCGCCTCGGCAAAATTGACCTGCTGCTGCCATCGCACCCGCACCCGCCCCGGAGCCGTCAGCTTCTTCACCACATGGGCACAGGTGAGAATCAAACCCGGAGCCACGAAAAAACCTGTCCCCCAGCCCCCCTGACTCGGGAGCGAAAGCTTGACCGTACAGTCCCGCAACAGTGTTTCCAGAGACATGGAATTTTAATCCTTAGCCTTGGCTTCCCACTCCAGTGTAATCTCTAACACGGGATCGGCTAACCCCGCCGCAGAACCCGCTACCCCTCCCGTGACGATGGAAAATAAGCCCACGAGGGCAGTTCCGGCTAACAGTAGTCGATTGAGTTTCACCGTTTTTGGTCGATTTTGGTGCATCAAAAGTGGCGACAGGTACAGCCTTAGCCAGAACCGGGACGGTAATTGGTTCGGTGGGGTATGTCGCACCGGAACAAAGTATTGGGAAAGCGGTGTTTGCGAGTGATATCTATAGTCTCGGTGTAACGTGTATCCATCTGCTAACAGGAATCCATCCCTTTGACTTGTTTGATGTAAATCAGGGGGTTTGGGTATGGCGACAAGGGTTGAAAAATCCAGTGCGCGATCGCGTGGCTAAAATTTTAGATAAGATGTTAGTCAATGCGACGAATCAGCGCTATCAATCTGTGGCGGAGATCCTCCAGGATTTACAGTCTCAAACCCCTGTAGCTAAGGTAAAACCGGCAAAGCCTGCATCTCCTCCGGCTTCAGCGCCAATTAAGTCTCAGCCCAATCCGCCTCACTATGGGAAAGGTTTAGATAAAGAATTAGCGGATTTAAAGTCTGAATTTTTGCAGCAATCAACATCTAAAAGTACGCCGCAAAAATCGACACCGCCGCCTAAAGGTTCTGCTAATACTCAAAAAACCCAAAGTCAAATTGAGCGGGAATTGGAGGATATAAAGTCTCAGTTTTTAGGCGAATAGGTTGTTGTGGTGTGGCAAAGCTTACGCCCCGTGCGCCCGATTCAATGGTCAAATCTATTGCCCTATTTTTGTGGTGTCGCGCCACCAGCTTGGGAAAACGCAAGGAAATTTAACAGAATCAAGGGCTCGCATCCCTTACTACGAAACTGAATCAGGGCGGGCGCAAGTTGTTCCGTTATCGGTGAATATCTGAATTTAGTCCCTAAACCCGCCCCGACAATTGTGGCTAAACCCGCCCCGACAATTTAGTTTAGGCGTTGACTTTATCCAACAGATTAGACGTGATAAACTCCCATTCTTGATTCAATTCACCGTTAAATTGTGACTGTCCACTGCGTCTGTACCAATAACGGGCGTTGCTTAAGTCACCTTCTTCGCGGTGAAGATAAGCATGAACCCATGCACTATCACTATCGCTGGCATTCTGCACGATGTCATGCGCCCTGTGCCAATCCCCTCTTTTGTCATACCACAACGCTTGCAATGCTTTGGGTAATTGAGAAGGACATTTTTCCTGTTTCGCCGTTAATTGGGTAAATTCATCCAATACCATAGTTATAATAGGCTATACAGTTAGGTTACTTAGGTTGAGGTTCAAAACCCCACATTGATGCTCATCGCTCAATCTATTATAAAATCTGTTGCCGTATAATACAAATCACGGCTTGAGTAACTTTCTAATCATTATCAGGAATAACCAAGCGAATAAACCAATAGCGATACCTAAAATAATACTCCATAAAATTGACCAGATAAATGGATGTATGGGTAACGAAAAATCGGGACACCATTGGATGATAATGTTTTGGGTGAGGGGATAAGCTGTTCGGCATTTAAATTGGGATACCTAAAACCCTGAAAGGCAACAGGCAACAGGCAAAAGGCAAAAGGCAAAAGGCAACGCCTGAATACACAATTTAAATGCGTTTTAGCTTATGAACGAACAGAAAAAAGACCCACTGGAGGTCGTGGGTCGTCTAGTCTAGTGCAACGCTTTTATACTACCGACTGTAAAATGGGGGAGTATTGGTTTAGCTCACAGTGTTCTAGTGATTTTAAAGTGACGGGAGTGCGATCGCGATATCACAGAACTGGCTCCCTCATTCCCCTGACTGCTGTGCTAAGGTTACGTTGACTGGCATTGGGATACACCGACTAAGGAGAGCGATCGCCGTAAACCTGTTCAAAGTGAGCATCAATCGGTTCGCAAAAGCTAGGTACACCTTGGTTGAGAGCAGACATCAGGACAGGTGTTGCTAGAATCGCGGGAAGTAGGGGAGTCTGGGCTAAGTATTCAATCACCTGAGTATAAGAGCCATCAAGCAAATCTTGGCGAAATTCCGGCTTACAAATAACCGCACGGCATTTTTTGGCTAAATCATCTAACCATCGAGCATTGTCGCTTTGGGGTTGTTGTCCCGCCCGAATTGCGAGTGCGATCGCGGCGTCTTCTAAATCTCCCTCGCAATCCTCAATCGCATCAAGCGCTTGCATCGCTTCGGCGTTATGGGAAAGCTGAGAACGGAATCGGGCAATTTCTTGAGAGGTCACAATAGTCATAGTTTATTTTGGGCAACTTACCCAGCCTGGAACAGGGTTTGGCAACTATAACTATTTTCGTCTATTGCACTGTTGAACTACCATCTGTAGGGAACCCTTGATTAAGAGTCCCCTATCTAGTGCCATAAGGCAGAAATAACGCCAACAGCAAACATCTCCCCCAGCTTTTCTATACCGACAAAGCTGCTCACCTATTTCCGCTATGACACGCCTAGCAGTAGATCGCCAATATCTGAACCATTAAGCTGGCGGGCGATTGCCAGTCGAGCTTCCAGTTTGGCAACACTGAACTGATTCCGCAAGTATTCCAAGTTAGCCACAGCGTTCGCCTTTTGATTGGTTAGCCGCATTATGGTGTTGAGGGCGTGCTGATATTCCAAATTCACCTCTAGTAGCTCAAATCGACGCGCCTTGCGTTGAGAGTCATTTTTCAACTCAGAATCGAAGGCAATTTGCTTGTCGATACTGGCTTCTAGGCGATGAATGTTAAGTTGCACCGCCTGAATTTGTGAGTCCAAATCATTAACGGTTTGAGCGGCTTGTGCGATCGCGGCGGGGTACTGACTCATGTTCATCGTCAATCTTCCTGTATGAGAGTATCAATCTGGACAATCCTTGATCCGGTTATCCAAGCTAGACAGTTAACCGACTACGCCACCCATTCCGAAGGTTGGGACTTGACTGTCTTAGTGGCTCCATCCATGGAACTCCTCTGAGGCTGAGGATTTGGGGCTTTCTCTAAAAGGTTGACTTCAATATTCACCTCCACTAAATACGATCCCGCTTCATCCCCCACGGCTTGGGCGATTAAACTGGCAAAATCCGGGCGTTCTGCGGTGATTGGGTGGCGTAGAATGCGTTGTTCCCACTCGTACTCGGCGTTGGGGTTGATGCTGAGGATGTAGTGCTTAATCATGGCGAAAGTCTTGAATGGTTTAGGGGGTCAGGCGTTCACGGTGTAAAATCTTTGATAGTCCCATTATAGTACATCTGTACTTAATTGCCCAGTACTTTTGGGAAGTGGGGTTGTAGGGGCGGGTTTTACTGATCACGTTTCTCTACAAACCGATAACTTTACTAAACCCGCCCTTATCGGGGTGCAAGGAAGAGATTAAACCGGGTTGATCCTCGTCGGGGATACACAGTTTTGGAGTTAAATTTCTCTTGGCTATGAGCAGTTTTATGCTACTACCCTTGGTGCGTTAGCGAAGCGTAACGCACCCTACAATAGTGGAATAGATTTTACAGTAAATAAAAGACGTAGCATGGCTACGTCTGTATAAGAATGAATGATGTATTTTGACCGTTAACTGTGTTACTGAATCGATGCTCTATTCCTTTTCAGCATACTCTGCCTGAACGTCCTGGTGACCATGACCATTCGAGTGACCATTCGACAACGATTGCGTCGGTAAGGTGTTATTAAACCAGAGCGCTTGCTGAGGCACTGAAAGCAGGATTCCCGCTTCATCAAACGCCACTTTGAGACGACGGCGAAACTCTCGCGCTACTTCCCATTGTTTCAACGGCTGGGTTTTAATCCACACCCGAATAATAAAACCGCGATCGCCAAAATTATCGACCCCTAAAATGTCGGGTTGATCCAGGATACGCTCCCGCCACATTTGGGTCATAAGCATCTCGTGTGCCACCTGTCTGACCAAATCCAATGCTTTATCAACATCGGCTTGATAGGTAACGGGAATATTTAAATCTGCCCGTGACCAATTACTCGAAAGATTTGCCACAATTCTAACTTCACTGTTGGGAACCGTAATTAATCGTCCCTCAGCATCCCGCAACTGAGTAATCCGGAGGTTGATCTTTTCTACAAATCCGCCAACGTCTCCCACGCCAATCACGTCACCAACGGCATACTGATCTTCTAAGAGAATGAAGAAGCCATTGATAGCATCTTTGATTAAGTCTTGCGAGGCTAAAGACAAACCTAAACCAATAATTCCAAAAGCAGCTAACACCGGACCAATTTCAATTCCAATTGCTACCAGCGCCATTAAAAATCCGATCGCACTCCAACTCACGGTGATAATATTTTTGGTTACTCCAGAAACCGTTGACACGCGCAACTGCGCTCGTTGAGCGCCTTGTGGCGTCAGTAAATGATTTCTGGCAATGGCAGATGAGAAGCGATCGGTTAAGGCATAAGATAGCCGGATGATCAGGTAGGTTCCCACGCTAATAATTCCCACGCGCACGGGAATCCGGAAGCTGGAAATAATTAAAACCGTTATGAACCGCGTGTAAGGAAATAGAGTCAAAATGAATAGACTTCCCCCTACCCAAATAACGCCTTGAGTCACTTGCAACAGGCGATGTAAAACCTCTTTGACATTTCGCTGTTGATTTTGGGTAAGTTGAGTGGATATTGGCTCAGTATTCGACGATTCAGAAGGCTCTAACAGTTGTTTGGAGCGTTTTAAGCGGCGTTCCCAACGATAAATGAGCAAGCTGGCAACAATCATAGCGACGCCAGTACCCACAGCAATTCCCACTCGATTCCTTAAAACGTCGGGTTGTCGTTCCTGTTTTGCCTGAGGAAGTTGTTGTTCAAGCTGTTTGATAATTTCGTCGGCTCTCTCCTCTATCTGCTCTATAGACAATCCTTTGAGATTTGCATCTTGATCGGTAACGGTCATCAAGCGTACTTCTTTGAACGGATCACCTTCCTCATCTAGAAGAGAGATATAAATCTCGCGTAAATTCCTTTCGTCCTCTGCTTCTTCTTGGCGAATCTCTAATTCAGCGTTCTCGTTTTTAAAGTAAGTACGGCTGATATCCTGTAATCGTTGTTCAATTTCTTGAATGCGTTGGGATAAAGTAATTTGTGCTCCCTCGGCTCCCTCTACTTCCCCAACTTCCCCAGCCGTATTGGGGATTAACTTCGGCTTTTTCGCTGCAATCTCGAATAAACAGCGACCGTCGAGTCGGACACAACCAGAAACGACGGCATCCTCGGGTTGCTGATTGAGAGGATTCGGAGTCGGTAAGTTGACATCGGGTAAACCGGGTATCTGAGCCTGAACCGGAAAGATTACCCAGCCCGCTAATGCAATTGATCCGGCAATTGTCCAAGCTGAAATTCGCATTTTCTTCATTCTGATGTTTGCCCGTTACTTTTCTTAACAATTAAGTATATAGACTAAAAAAAAAATTAACAGGAGCGAATTGGGGGCAAAAGGCAGCACAATGGGCAATATGACCTTGTTTGAGCCGGATACAAATTCTTGATCAAAAAAAGTTATAGCATGGGAGCCAGTCACAAGAAAATATTAACAATCGCGACTTTCGAGTTATCCTCTATCTGAGGAGATAGTTTTAGGGAAGTCTCTCAGTGCTAACCGAATCCATCAAATATCTCTCTCATTAAATTAATGCGACGATATATACTCATGCTCAATCGGCTTTTACCGGAAGCCGTCACTGAAGATGTATTTAAACAACTCCATCAAGAGTTGTCAACCGATGCAAATTGGACGATTAACTATGTTGCATTGACGATTAGTTCTTGTCTGATTGCCACGTTTGGTCTGATTAGCAACAGTACCGCCGTAATCATTGGCGCGATGATCATTGCCCCGTTAATGCTACCCTTACGGGGATTAGCGTTTGGGGCTTTGGAAGGGGACTTAAAGTTATTTCGCAAAGCCTTAGGCGCGATCGCAGGTGCGACAATCATAGCATTAGTTCTCTCGTGGCTGACGGGACGGATTGCTGGGATTCCAGAATATGGTTCAGAAGTGCTGTCTCGCACCCAGCCAAATTTAGTAGACTTGGGGATCGCGGTGGTAGCAGGTGGGATCAGTAGTTTTGCCAAGATTCGCGCCCGTCTCAGCGATGCATTAGCGGGGGTTGCGATCGCGGTTGCCCTCATGCCACCCTTATGTGTGGTCGGTTTGTCGCTGTCTCAGGGAATTTGGTCATTTAGCTTAGGTGCATTTTTACTGTATCTCACCAATCTTCTGGGTATCACCTTAGCCTGTATGTTGGTGTTTATTGTAGCGGGTTACACCAAAATCAATCACGCCTTAGGCTGGACATTTGGCTTCACCGCCCTCCTCTTCCTACCGTTGGGTGTCAGTTTTTGGGAATTAGCTCGACAAGTGCGACTACAAGCCACGATTAATAATACCCTGGTACGCCGAACGATTACCATCGGTCAGCCAGAGGTACAACTGGTGAGAACCAAAGTGAATTGGACAGCTAATCCACCCATCGTCTATCTCACGGTTGAGACGGATCAAGAAATCACACCGAAGCAGGTACGGTTGGTTCAGGAGTTTATCTCCAAGGATATGAGACATCCCTATCAGCTCGTTTTCTTTGTCAGTGAGATCAAACAAGTTACGGCACAAGAACCAGAGGAATCTCCAGAACCTGTCCCACCCTTGTTACCCCCCGCCCAAGCCCCTGTTCTCCCACCAAGAAATCAATTGTAGAGGCGGGTTTAGGAACAATTGTAGAGGCGGGTTTAGGAACAATCGTAGGGGCGGGTTTAGGGATTAAATTCAGATATTCACCGATAACGGAACAACTTGCACCCGCCCTGATGGGATGGGAGGCATTTATAGCGCTCAAGCGCAACTACAAACCTTGAGTGATGGCAAATAGGCTAAGTTAGGTAAGATGACAATGCAAATTAAATAAAACCAACCAAATCTATGACAGCAACATCTACTGCACTCAAACACGAAGTCAAAGACCTATCCCTAGCCCCCGGAGGCAAACAGCGTATCGAATGGGCGGGACGGGAAATGCCCGTTTTGCGGCAAATTCAGGAGCGTTTTGCCCAAAATAAACCTCTGGCAGGGATTCGCCTAGTCGCCTGCTGCCACGTTACCACCGAAACCGCCCATTTAGCGATCGCGCTGAAAAATGCTGGGGCTGATGGGTTGCTGATTGCCAGTAATCCCCTGTCTACTCAGGATGATGTCGCCGCTAGTTTAGTCGCTGATTACGGGATTCCTGTCTTTGCTATCAAAGGGGAAGATAACGCCACCTACAACCGCCACGTTCAAATTGCCCTAGATCACAAACCCAATCTGATCATTGATGATGGAAGTGATGTGACAGCGACTCTGGTTAAGGAACGGCAACACCAGCTTAGTGATATTATCGGCACCACCGAGGAAACCACCAGCGGAATTGTCCGCTTGCAGGCAATGTTCAATCAAGGGGTTCTCACCTTCCCGGCGATGAACGTCAACGATGCTGATACCAAGCACTTCTTTGATAACCGCTACGGTACCGGACAATCCACCTTAGATGGTATTATCCGCGCCACCAACATTCTGCTAGCTGGGAAAACTATTGTCATTGCGGGTTATGGTTGGTGCGGCAAAGGTGCAGCAATGCGGGCGCGAGGTATGGGCGCGAATGTCATTGTTACTGAAATTGACCCGATTAAAGGCATTGAAGCTGTTATGGATGGCTTCCGGGTAATGCCCATGATTGAAGCTGCATCCCATGGTGATGTATTCATTACCGTTACCGGAAACAAGCACGTCATTCGCCCAGAACATTTTGAAGTAATGAAAGACGGTGCCATGGTGTGTAACTCCGGTCACTTCGATATTGAAATTGACCTGAAATCCTTGGCAGAGTTATCCACAGAATATCGCCAAGTTCGCAACTTTACCCAACAGTATTTCCTGAAGGGCGGCAAATCTATTATCGTATTGGGTGAAGGACGGTTAATTAACCTAGCTGCAGCCGAAGGACACCCCAGTGCAGTAATGGATATGAGTTTTGCCAACCAAGCTTTGGCGTGTGAATATCTGGTGCAAAATAAGGGTAAACTAGAACCGGGTCTACATTCAATTCCGACTGAGATTGACAAAGAAATTGGACGGCTGAAATTGCAGGCAATGGGAATCTCACTTGATACCTTAACCACTGAGCAAGTTGAGTATATGAACTCGTGGACATCAGGAACCTAATCCTGAATTTTTCGGGTGTGGTAAGCTGATGTGCATCTCATACCAAGTTGCAGTCTAATGTAGAATTTGTCATGCTGAGCGTAACGGAGTGTAGCGAAGCATCTGTCCAGATTCTGACGCTCGTTCCTCGCTATAGCTGCGCTTCACGCTTCGCTCTTCCTAGACATGATAGAACCCAACTCGGTATCAATAGACAAGAGTGAGATTGTTGTCAGGGATGCATTAATTCAATTAGATCCTCGACTTCTTGAAGAGGTCGGGGATCTCCCGAATTCTGGGTGCTAATTCTTAATTTTTATTGTATCGAAAGGGTTCAAAAAAATGGCTCGACTTTCGGTTGAACTGCAACGTTATTTTTTTGAAGAAGATCGACAGCCCCAGGTGAGACTGGCAGATATCCTGTCTTTTGCCGGAGAGCGAATTTTTGGGTTTTTGTTTGTGATCCTGTCGCTTCCCTCAGCTTTACCTGTTCCAGCACCGGGTTATTCGATCCCCTTTGGCATTGTCATGCTGATCTTAGCCTTTCAGCTTATCATTGGTGCTAAACGTCCCTGGTTACCCCAGAAAGTAATGAATGGCAGGATGAAACTGGAAACGGTGCAGGGACTGGTTAAAGGAGGGATTCCTTGGTTAAAGAAGATTGAAGCGATCGCACGTCCCCGTCTGGCTTATATCTGTACCAGTCTAACGGGTCGTGTGGTGATTGGGGTGGCAATTGCACTCATGTCCATCTCGATGATGATTCCCATTCCCGGAACCAATACCTTACCCGCGATCGGTATTTTTGTCACAGGTTTTGGCTTAATTGAAGATGATGGCGCCATTAGCTTAGGCGGATTAGTTCTGTGTTTACTGGGCGGAATTCTCTCAATTTCTGTTCTACTTGCCGTTTGGTTTGGCGGTGCAAGTTTGGTGGATTGGCTCAAAGATGTTCTGCGTTGAAAAATGCCAGCTAAAATAAATAAAAATGCAATTTGCTGTCCTCCCTTTAACGCACTATGTCCCAAATTCAAGAACTCGCTCCTTCCCCAGACATCTCACAAGATGTTATCTTTCCCCCAAGTGATCTCTATAGTGATGAACCCCCCTTGGAAACTGAACTGCATCTAGAACAAATCTTACTTCTGCTCAAATGTCTTAAGTGGCTATGGCGAGATAGAAATGATTTCTACGTCGCTGGCAACCTTACCATCTATTACAGTCCCCGCCAACGCAAATCGGAACACTTCCGGGGACCCGACTTTTTTGTTGTACTCGATACTGAACGAAAAACTCGCAAAAGCTGGGTCGTCTGGGATGAAGATGGTAAATATCCGAATCTGATTATCGAAATTATTTCTCCCAAAACGGCTGATACTGACAAAGGATTTAAGAAAAAACTCTACCAAGATACCTTTCGTACCCCCGATTACTTTTGGTTCGAGCCAAATACGTTAGAATTTGTCGGATTTCATTTAGTTGATGGAGAATATCAACCCCTCGAACAGAATTCTCAAGGACAATTGTGGAGTCAGCAGCTTGGTTTGTTTCTAGGAATTCATCAGAATCAGTTACGTTTTTTTACCCCAGAAGGCAAACTCGTACCGACACCAGAAGAAGTCGCGGAACGCTACGCCGCCAAACTGCGAGAATTAAATATTGATCCCGAAACCCTTTAAGTAGGGTTTGAGGAATATTAAAATAACTTAATATTAATATAGTTGAGTTTATTTACACCAACCTACTTAGAAAATCGCTTAGTATAACCAGATTAGATTGTTGCAGTCGGTTTTAACCGACTTAAGCTATTAGCCAAGAACTTGAGTTATTGGCATCTGACTAGCGAGAAGCTGTGCTTCGGGGAGCTTCATAAATTTTCCATTCACGAATTCCCATCGGACTAAGAATAGCTTCCGCCAAACCAATTTGATCAGGGTTCCCTTCTACCATAATCAAATACTCACCTTTAGACACTAAATCGTGATAAACCTTAGCTTGCTCGTCAGGAACACCCCAACCGACTAAACCACCAACTAAACCGCCACCGACTGCGCCAACTGCACCACCAGCAACGGCTGTCGCTAAAACATTAGCCGCAACTGTACCAAAGGCTAAAACTTGACCAGCGCCAGGGAGTAGAAACGCCGCATAAGTGGTAATACCTAGGGCTTCCAATGCGCCCAGAACAGCGCCACCGATTCCACCCGTTGCTGCACCCGCTTTAGCGCCTTTACTGACTTGATGTCCTTTGCCTTTTTCGACATCAACACCAGCAAGTTCCTCGTTCTTACGCGCATCTCTAGCAACGACGGAAATTTGTGATTCCGGGAAATCTGCCCGTTTCAAATCCTGTACCGCTTTTTCCGCTTCTTCACGAGTCGGGAATACACCAAGCGCGTGTCTATTGTGTTTAACTTCAGCCATGTTGCCCTCGTTTTCTTTTATGATTGTTTCAGCACAAATTCAGCCTTTGGTGCTAGATTTGTGCTTTCTTACCCTATCTACTACACATTGATTGGGTAAGGTATTCATCTATCAATAGAGATAAATTTAATATCCAAAACCACCATTTGTAGAGGACTCTGAGGTACATAGAGTCTGCTGAATAAGTGTTTTGGTGGGGTAGGGAGCAGGGGAAGCTGGGGAAGCAGGGGGAGCTGGGGGAGCAATGATACATTTTCCCTGATAAGCTGTCATGCATTTAAATTGGGTATTAGTAGCGAGCAAGATGCTCGCACTACCATCCTTTCGTCATTATTGACATTAAGGTTTAAATGCCGAACAGCTTAGCGGTGCAAGGGTATGAAAGGGTTTTACCTTATGTCCTTGAAAATGAGCCAATGTTCATGCTACTCAAAGCTTTGATATCTAAGGGTTTTGGAGTTGTGCAGCAAATCCTACATAGACAGATCCCCGACTTCTTCAAGAAGTCGGGGATCTTGCTTAAGGCTGTACCTCATAAACCTGAAATCTGCTGTATCTGTTGCCTGTTGCCTGTTCGCTAAAAAACAGAAAATTTAACCGTTATAAGGCGGTAAATTGGGTCCCACCTCAGCCTGGACATTTACATCCCGAACCCCTCTAATTTCCCTTGCCAAAGGTTCAATCCGTTCCAGATTATCTTGAGTTTGTATGTATCCGGTTACTGTAACGATTCCCTGATTAGCCTGAATCGAAATCACCCCGTAAAAATCGTTCATGATACGCTTTAGCCTGTTTCTTGGGAATACCTAATCCAATCAGTGCGCCCAAAAGTCCACCACTAACCGCACCAATTCCTGTCCCGGCTAAGGTTGTGGCTACAGCAGTCCCTAAAGCGTCGGCTAACATGACTGGACCAATCAGAGGAATCGAAGCAGCACCCACACCGACGAGTACACCCGTTACCAATCCAATGACACCACCGACAACAGCGCCATTAGCCGCCTGTTTCCCCATTTGATTACCCTTGCGAGTCTTCCTATCCGTATCGTGAAGCGACTCCTCTTCTAATTCTCTGGCAATCACGGTAACCTGATCCAGGGGAAAATTAGCCAGGTGGAGTTCCTGTAGTGCTTGCGTCACCGCGTCTCGGTTGGTGAAAATACCGATCGCACGTTTGTGTTGATGTAAAGTCATTGTTCTCTCCTTATTACACGCTAGAGATAAATTAGTCTGTCAAACTTGATTTATAAGCAAATCTTATCGTTTATCGGATACTATTTCCTCAATCAATAGGTGTAACTTTAGTCTCTATCCATAGAAAGAAGGACAAATGACAAATGATGAATAACGAATGACGAATAAATTTATTACCACCGAACCGCTAGGTAAAGGAGGTGAAGGCGGTGAACAAAAAACCTGGGACGCTGTGCAGAACGCATTTCGCGATCGCACTTGTATTGGGTATTGGCGTTATCCCATATTTTCCAAGGTGGGTAAGTCTCGCAAGGAACCGGATATTCTGATTGTAGACGCCCAACTGGGTTTAATCGTGATTGAGATTAAATCTGTCACCATTGACCAAATTCTGGCAATTACAGGTCATCGCTGGGAATTCCAAAACTATTACACCACCAGCAGCAACCCTTACCAACAAGCAGAAAATCAATTATTCTCCCTATTGGGGTATTGCGATCGCGAACCGATATTACGCCGTAAAGTTACCGGACGGGCGTTAATTTGCCTTCCCTTAATTACCGAAGCTGAATGGTATCAAAGCGGCTTCTACCAACTCCCCAGTTGTCCGCCAATTATCTTTCAAGAGAATATCATTTCCTGGAATGAAGCTGTTAGTCAATTGACGAAAGGTCAGACCCCTCAGAGACCCCTCCCTAACCCTCCCCTCGTAGGGGAGGGAAACGGAATAAATTTTTCTTTGGAGGGGCTTCCGGCTCCCCCTTCCGTGCAACAAAAGCGCAGCAACATCCGGCTTCCCCCTTTTGAAGGGGGACGGGAGGGGGATCTAAAAGGGAAAGGGGCTGGGGGGTTAGGTTTTCTAGTCAAACGGATTCAGCAAACCTCTCCAATTATCAAAGGAACGCCTCTGAGTCCCCATCAGTGGAAATTGCTGCAAGCGGTGATTAGTGGCACCCCGGTTTTCCGGAAAAAACAACACCTGAAAGGAGACAGAAATGCAATCCCAAAAACCATTAATGGCACGCCTCAACAAACCCGTGGTAGTATTCTTGCCCAAGTACGCCAACACTTATCTGAATTCGATTTAGCCCAAGAACAGATCGCCAAATCCATTCCTCCAGGTCCCCAAAGGATTCGGGGAATAGCGGGTTCCGGGAAAACCGTATTACTCTGTCAAAAAGCTGCCCATATTCACCTTAAGCATCCCGACTGGGATATTGCCCTAGTTTTCTTTAGTCGCAGCCTCTATCACGGGATTATTAGCCAACTGGATAAATGGTTGCGTCGCTTTAGTAGTGGCGAAATCAGATACGACGCCAAACTGAATCGCAAACTAAAAGTTCTCCACGCTTGGGGAGGGAGAAAACAACCAGGATTTTATAGTATCCTTTGCCGACACACGGGAGTAAAAGCACTTACGGTTAACGATATAGAAACCAAGCAACCGCATCAAGCATTAGCTGAAGTTTGTATCAATCTTTTACAAGAGACAGCGATCCCAAAATTATACGATGTTATCTTAATTGATGAAGGTCAAGATTTAATCGTCGATGACTCCTTAAAATTTGAGGGAAAACAGCCCTTTTACTGGATGGCATATCAGGCATTACGCCCCGTTGATCCTACCCAACCGGAACAACGGCGATTAATTTGGGCGTATGATGAAGCCCAAAGTTTAGAAAGCTTGAATATTCCTAATGCCAGTGAATTGTTTGGCGAAGACTTAGGGCATTTAGTCACCGGACAGTATGGGGGAGAAATTAGAAAAAGTGAAACCATGTATCGGTGTTATCGTACCCCTGGGGAAATTCTTACCGCCGCCCATGGAATTGGGATGGGGTTATTACGACGGGGGGGAATGTTAACCGGAATTACTCGGATTGAGGATTGGCAAGCGATTGGCTATGAAGTCACTGGAATGTTTCGTCCCGGTCAACAAATTACCGTGAGACGTCCTCCAGAACATTCACCAAATCTAGTATCAAAACTTTGGCAGGGTTCCTTATTTGAGTTTATCGCCTATCGATCGCGCCAGGAAGAATTAACCGCCTTAGCCGATAATATTATCTACAATCTTCGCTATGACGGGCTTAAACCGAGTCGCGAGATATTGGTGATTGTTTTAGGGTTGGGATTGGAAGCCATGCGACTAGAAACAGCGGTGGCAGAGTTTTTGATGTCCCAGGGAATTGATATTTATCTCCCTAGTGCCATGGATTGCAATATGCTGCACATTGATAAAGATCATCGTGATCCAAATAAGTTTTGGTGTGAGGGCGGCGTTACTGTGTCTCGTATTCATCGGGCGAAAGGAAATGAAGCGGATATGGTGTATGTGGTGGGGTTGGATAATGTGGCAAAAGATGAGAGTAATCTGCAATTGCGGAATCAGTTATTTGTGGCGTTAACTCGGGCAAAAGGGTGGGTAAAGTTGAGTGGTGTGGGTTCTTATCCTTTGTATGAGGAAATGTGGCGGGTAATGCAGAGTGGCGATACGTTTACCTTTACCTTTCGCCATCCGCCCCAGCGAGAGATTAGTGTAACCGATGTTGGCGAAGTGCGATCGCGCTATCAGAGTGGCGGGAGAAATTTTCAGAATGCAGAGTTAGCCGGGGCGCAGTTAGCCGGGGCGGATTTGCGTAACGCTAATTTAATTGGCGCGATGTTGCGGGGGGCAAATTTACAGCAGGCGCAGTTAGATGGGGCGAAGTTGGTGATTGCGGATTTGAGTGAGGTTGATTTGAGTGGGGCGAGTTTATGCAAGGCGAAGTTAGTGGGGGCGAGTTTGAAGCAGGCGCGGTTAAAGGGGGCGGATTTGAGTTGGGCGAAGTTGGGGAATGCGGATTTAAGGGGGGCGGAGTTAGTGGGCGCGAAGTTAGTGGGCGCGAGTTTGAGTGGCGCAGATTTAAGGGAGGCAGATTTGACGGGGGCAAATTTGGATAAAGCG
>NZ_JAVKBY010000195.1:0-24572 GCF_040222985.1 Coleofasciculus sp. F4-SAH-05 | reverse complement strand
GGTGAGCCTGTCGAACCACTGCCTGGTTGGTGAGCCTGTCGAACCACTGCCTGGTTGGTGAGCCTGTCGAACCACTGCCTGGTTGGTGAGCCTGTCGAACCACTGCCTGGTTGGTGAGCCTGTCGAACCACTGCCTTATCTCCATCTCCGACTGCCAGTTTACACAAGATGACACAAGCGTTACGTATTGTAACCATCTCGGCTAATTTTATTCAGATTTTAAACACAACTACTCCTATTGTGTGCTAAAACAAATGTTTTACACACCATCGAGCCTTCGTGACTTATGCATTACCTCTACCCTCAAAAAATTTGTTGCATGTACGCTGAACTTCGCTAACGTAGTCAAAGAAGAAGAATCCTCTTAAAACAGAACATTTGTACTAAAACAGGGTGTTTCATGAACTCTAGAGAAACTAAGGCTCTTGAAGTGTCAGCTAACTTCATTAAAATGGCTGATCACATTTCAGCGATTTGTCGGGGACGAACCAGTCGAGTCCCAGATTAAATTAAAGAAGGATTGACAGAACCGAGAGACATCAAGCAAACGGATTCAGTTTCGATGGCTTTCCCCAGCGTAATAGTAAAGCTTACGACTCTATTCGCGTACTTCCATCAAGTTAGACTTAGTCCCTCAATTCATCTAGGCATGCAAATCGAGGAAAGACAATCTATAATGGTTTCATTCTTTAGGCAAATATTCATTTCGATTTCGCACAAAAGCTCTTAACCGCTGAAGATTCTCAGCCAATCTAAGTTGCCCAAAAGCGCGAACAAGTTTTTTGAATTAAAGCTAGAATTGAAAAGTCTCAACAGCCGCCAGGATGAAAAATTACTTTACCCGGCATTCATATCCCTATTGAGTTAAGAGGAATAAATTTCATCTGAGTTTCTCAGGCTCAACAATTCAATAACCGATTAGAATGCAAAAGTAAGATGAAATCGCTGGCTAAACTTTTAAGTAGATTATTAGACATCTACTGGTCTTTAACTGAAGGAGCATGAGGAAAAAGGCATGACCCAGGCACACGACGTACTTGCAACAATTTCTCAGCCTCAAAGCGAGTTTGAATTCTTGCTGGAGGATGACGCCACTCAAAATGATATGGCGGACGTGAACTCGGAAGCCGTTCAACGCGAACCGGAGGAAGATGGTAAGCCTGGTAAGGTGCGTTCTACCCGCCGTCGCACACAAGCGAAAAAGAAGCACTATACCGAAGATTCCATTCGCCTCTACTTACAAGAAATTGGTCGAATTCGGCTATTACGGGCTGATGAAGAAATTGAACTGGCGCGTAAAATTGCTGACTTATTGGAATTAGAACGGATTCGCGATCGCTTGTATGATCAGCTCGAGCGAGAACCGAAGGAAGGAGAATGGGCTAGTTCAGTCAACATGGAACTTCCCGCCTTTCGCCAACGCCTTTTCCTGGGTCGGCGGGCAAAAGAGAAAATGGTGCAGTCTAACCTGCGTCTCGTTGTGTCCATTGCCAAGAAATACATGAATCGGGGTCTGTCGTTTCAAGACCTGATTCAAGAAGGGTCTTTAGGACTGATCCGGGCGGCGGAAAAGTTCGACCACGAGAAAGGATACAAATTCTCCACCTACGCGACATGGTGGATTCGACAAGCCATCACTCGTGCGATCGCGGATCAATCCCGTACCATTCGCCTCCCCGTTCACCTCTACGAAACCATCTCCCGGATCAAAAAGACCACCAAAATCCTCTCTCAAGAATTGGGTCGCAAACCCACCGAAGAAGAAATTGCCGATCGCATGGAAATGACCATCGAGAAGCTGCGATTTATTGCCAAATCTGCCCAACTTCCCATCTCCCTGGAAACACCAATTGGTAAAGAAGAAGACTCTCGCCTGGGTGACTTCATCGAAGCCGATGGTGAAACGCCAGAAGACCAAGTATCCAAAAATCTGCTGCGGGAAGACTTAGAAAGTGTCCTGGATACCTTAAGTCCCCGCGAACGAGACGTTCTTCGGTTGCGCTATGGGTTAGATGATGGACGGATGAAAACCCTAGAAGAAATCGGTCAAATCTTTGCCGTGACCCGCGAACGCATTCGCCAAATCGAGGCAAAAGCCCTGCGTAAACTGCGCCATCCCAATCGCAACAGCATTCTCAAGGAATATATCCGCTAGGACTAGGACAATACCAGAAAGCTGGGGTTCATCGGATTGAACACCCAGCTATTACTTTCCCCATTGCCGTATTACAGAAGTCCCCAGAAATGTAACACGCCTTGACCGGAAACATATTCCGTAATCAACGCGGCAACAAAACCAATCATCGCTAAACGACCATTCCAATTCTCAGCGTTCGCCGTGAACCCAAATTTCGCTTCTTTTTGCTGTTGCTCGTTCATAAGTTCGTTGTTTTAATTGCATTATGTAAATTAATGTAACGAATTGTTGCCAAAACGACAAGAATTGGGTCAAGGTGACGGAAAGATAGGTGAGTAAGTAGGTGGACACAATAAAAGCTAACGGTGGAGGTCGTCATTCGTCATTCGTCATTTGTAGAGGTTTGAGGACTATTTACAAAACTTAGAGAGCGTGCCGTTTTCTTTGGTCTGACTACTTATTATCTCCGGAATGCTAAGAAAAATTACTCATTCGCTTTAACGAACGACCCCGGAAAAATAAATTTTATATCAAGTTTGATTAAGGGATGTCTATCACCGCCACTCAACTGCCCGCTCGACTCAACGATTATTACCAGCAGATTCGGATTATTCTCGATCGCCAAAATCCAATTACCGGATTATTACCCGCCAGTACAGCCGTCAATGCCCATGGTGACTACACCGATGCCTGGGTTAGGGATAACGTTTACAGCATTTTGGCAGTTTGGGGATTAGCCTTAGCGTACCGCAAACTTGACGCTGATAGTGGGCGCACCTTTGAACTGGAACAAAGTGTGGTCAAACTCATGCGGGGACTGCTGTTTTGTATGATGCGGCAAGCCGCCAAAGTGGAACGGTTCAAAGACAACCAATCTCTGCTGGATGCCCTACACGCCAAGTATAATACCAGCACCGGAGATGTAGTCGTGGGGGATGATGAGTGGGGTCATTTGCAGCTTGATGCCACCTCCCTATTCCTGTTAATGCTGGCTCAGATGACCGGATCAGGGTTACACATTGTTTACACCATTGCTGAAGTGCATTTCATCCAGAATCTGGTGTATTACATTGGTCGTACCTATCGAACACCCGATTACGGCATTTGGGAACGGGGAAATAAAGTTAATCGCGGCAATCCGGAACTTAACGCCAGTTCCGTTGGCATGGCAAAAGCCGCATTAGAGGCGATTAACGGGCTAGATTTATTTGGTGTGCGGGGATCTCAAGCCTCCGTCATTCATGTTCTACCCGATGAAATTGCGCGATCGCGGATTACGTTAGAATCCCTATTACCACGGGAATCGAGTTCAAAAGAAACTGATGCGGCATTGTTAAGTGTAATCGGGTTCCCGGCATTTGCCATCGAAGACGTGGAACTGCTGGATAGAACTCGTCAAAAGATTGTCGATAAACTACAAGGACTCTACGGGTGTAAGCGGTTCCTGCGAGATGGACATCAAACAGTACTCGAAGATACCACCCGCTTGCATTATGAACCCTGGGAACTGCAACAATTTGAACATATTGAATGCGAGTGGCCCCTATTTTTTACCTACTTAGCCCTAGATGGCTGGTTTCGGGGAGACGTTGAACGGGCGCGGAATTATCTGGGGCGTTTGGATACATTGCTGGTTGAGCGAGATGGGATGCGCTTATTACCGGAAGTGTATTACGTGCCCGAAGACAAAATTGAAGCGGAACGTAAGTCTCCTCATTCCCAAAATCGCAAACCGAATGAAAATTTGCCCCTCGTCTGGGCGCAGAGTTTATATCTGTTTGCCCAACTCCTTCATGAGGGATTAATTAAGCGGGGAGATGTTGACCCCTTAGGGCGTCATTTTTGCGTCGGGCGTCACCAAGATCCGGTGGTACAAATTGCGCTATTGGCAGAGGATGAAGCATTACAGGCGCAACTGGCTGCCTATGGGATTGCCACCCAGACGCCCAAACAAGTTGATCCGGTGCAAGTGCGTCAAGCGACGGATCTATCCCGATTGTATGCCCAAATTGGACGGTGTGACGCCTTAGGATTAACCGGACGCCCGATTCGACGCCTGCGAAGTTTGACCACATCTCGTATTTTTCGCTTCGGGAAAGAAACGATTGTATTTTTGCCGGCGTTTTTAGACCAGCAACAGTTTTATTTAACCCTGGATTATCATTTCCTGGTGGCTCAAATTAAAAGTGAACTGACGTATATTCAACGCCATTGGGGTGAGTTGGGACGTCCAACGGTGACGCTGCTGTTAACTCATCAGATGGTGCAGACGGCAGAAGAAACCAGTCATCCGGGACAAGAGCAACTTCAGGGTTCCGCTTTACTCGAATTAATCCAAGAATTGCAGGAAGGATTCTGTAATGGGGTGCGGGTCAAGTTAGGGCGTTTAAATCAGTTAATGCTCACAGCAGGCGTTGAACGCATTGATACGCTGCAAGGGTTTGAGTTTAGCGACTCTGCGGTTCAAGATTCAGCACCGCCTGAGTATTACCTGAGGAATCATCCGCGAAAAAATGGTCCGTTAAGTCATACGCAGGAATTCTTGCTGGAATGCGAAACGAATCTCCAACCCTTGCTGGATAGTTTGCGGCATTCAGAAAATTTTTATGAGCAAATTGAATTATTACGCACTCTGAAAAACTTGCGGGGGCTGGATTTTGATACAGGATTTGGTCAACCTCAACGAGTGGTGACGGTGGCGGATTTGCTGAATGAAGTGTATACCAGAGCCAGTAGTGAAGGAGCATCGCCTTACTGGGGTGTGATTCGTCAAGCGGCGGGGTTACTGAATAAAGTCGAAATTAGTTTGTCCGATGCGGTAACGGATATTTTGGTGCGCGGGAAACAGATTACTGTTGGGAAAGCTTACAGTGAGGCTTCTCTAATTAAAAACCCAATGTCTCATCTGGAACTCCGGGCAAAGATTGACGAATTTTGCCGAGAAGATATTCGCGATCGCGTTTTAACTCAGGAAATCCTGATTTACTTGAGTATTCTGATTAAATCCGAACCGCATCTGGTTGATGGCTTGCTCACACTGCGGGTTGGGTATTTAATTCTACTGTTGACGAGTGAATTAGCGGCTGAATTAGGCGTGACGCAAGATGAAGCGTATGAAGCATTGATGCGCTTAAGTCCCTTTGACATCAAAATGCGCTTGCGTTCCTGTTTAGCCGGATATGAAGGGGTTAACCAAAAGTTACGTCAACAAGAATCCCTGCGTCTTAAACAGCCAAAACAGGTGATTAATTGGGTGATCTTGCCAGAGGAGCGAATCTATATCGACGAAGACATAACCACGGCGGGAAATTGGCTGAGAAAACGGCAAATGGATGGCAGTGCAGGTCGGGTTCCGAAAGATTTTTACCCGAAAGTCTGGCAAGTGATGAAACATTGTAAGGGTTTGGTGATTGGCGATAAATTAGAGCGTCGCAATCGACTGGATAGTCAACCGCTGCTCTCAGAAATGACACCTGGGGAAAAGAATTTTGCTCTGCGGGTTGAGCATTTACTCAATAAAATTCAAGTCCCCACCTATCGACAAGTGAATATTGAGGCACTTGTTGAATTAGCCGCTATACTGGAATGCAATCCAGAGTTGGAAATTGAAGAATACATTGTTCTGGATGTTTTGATTGGTCATGCAGTGCGTTTAGGCTGGTTGGAGCGATATCCAGAACGAGCCGATAAGTATGACGAATATAAGGCAGCCGCTTGGCGTGCTTTTTATGATACGTCACCTAAACAATGTGCGGCTTATGTTGCTAAGGCGTTCCAATTTTTGGCACAAGTCGAACCTGCCAATGTTGTGTGATTTTGTCATTGGTCATTCGTCATTTGTCATTTGTCATTTGTTAGACAAGAGGGAAGGGGAAATAGGGTTAGATAGAATGTAGGGGCGGGTTTCACTATTATCGTTTTTTATCTCACCCAGATGCAACTAAACCCGCCCCGATCAAGGGTTGTGGAGGGGTATGTTTTTTCTTTACTCCAAAATTCTCAGGTTACTTCTAGGTTGCTCGTCTACCGTCAAAGGTGATATAGGTTGAATATGACCATTCCACCGTTTGATGATCAAGGCAACCTGCCTCCAGGGATTCATTTTTGTACCTGGGATGAATTTATTGCCCGATTTGACACCACAGCGAAGCGATCGCGACTGATAGAAGGACTTAAAAAGGCGATGGAGCATTTTAGAGCCGCAGGCTGTCGAACCATCTATATTAATGGTAGTTTCGTCACGGATAAGCTGAACCCGAATGACTTTGATGCTTGCTGGGATGCTGAGGGGGTTGATATCGATTACCTGAGAATAAATGCCCCTACCTTACTCAATCTTTATGATCAACGGGCAGCTCAAAAATCTAAATATAGAGGAGAATTTTTTCCATCTGAGTTGCTAGCAGATGATACAGGTCTAACATTTTTAGAACTTTTCCAGTTTGATAAAAGAAAAAACCGCAAAGGAATAATCGCTATAGATTTGCTGAGGTGGGAACCATGATTTTAAATGATTTAGAGTATCAAGTAACTCAAGAGCGTATTCAGGGATTTGAACGGGCGTTAGCACTGTTAAATGCCCCGGATAATGAATTGAAGAACACTAATCCTATTATGTGGCAACTTAATGTCGATGGAGTCCAAAGTCTGATCGATGACTTTACCGCCCAGATGCAGGAGTATGAAGCTCTAATTAATCGCAATGAGAGCGAACCAATCATTTTTGAAATCGGTTCTCTTGCTCAGCTTCCCCGCATTTTGATTCAAGCCCGTATTGCGGCTAAAATTAGCCAAAAAAAACTTGCTCAACGGCTGGGAATTGAAGAGAGTCTGCTTCAGCGATATGAAGATAGAGAGTATGAATCAGCAACGCTGACACAATTATTAGAAATTAGTGGAGTTTTGGGAATTTCACTTCAACCAAAAACGATGGTTAGGGTGGTTGCACCGTTGAAGACGGCATAAATTAATCTGCTCAAACGCTTACGCAGCAATGGTTTATGCTTCTATTCTAAATCGGGATGGGGGGAACTTCAGGTTAAAGTTAATGGTAGAGATCGTCATTCGTCATTTGTAATAGTTTTAGGGGTGTTAATATAACTTGATGGGGTTGAGTTTATTTCCACCAACTTACTTATTTTTTATGAGAGTTACAGGAAACTACGATGAGTAAAGATTCATCAGAGCCAACACCGCTGAAAATTATTATCGTAGATGATCATGGATTAATTTTGGAGAAAACCAGTGAATATCTACAACAGCAATATCCAGAGGCAAAACTTTTCCAGATGACAACGGCAAAAATGACTCTGGAACAAGTGGCAAGGGTTCAACCTGATTTAGTCGCCATAGATCTTTCCATCCCGGAAACAGATGGGGAGGTAGCCCGTGTTGATACAGGCATCCAACTGCTGCGAACCTTGATGGAAAACTATCCGACTCTGAATATTTTTGTGCAAAGCAGTTACATTAAGGCACTCGTGCGAATTAAACCAGATATTGATCGTCATCAGGGTGGTTTTACTTTAGCGGATAAAGCTCTTTTCAGTCAAGATATGTTAAACCGGATTGAATTGGCACTACAGGGAATTACCCATACCAAAGACCTGAAGTTGCCACCTGGAGAATTCAAATCTGAGTGGCTACAGGTTATTGATCTAGCCTTTCAGGAAGGATTGCAAGATAAAACCGTTGCCGAAAAAATGGAGGTATCTGAACGAACGGTGCGTCACTATTGGACTAAAATCCAAGATGTTCTGAATGTTTATCCGGAACCGGGTAAAAATATGCGAATTCAAACGGAAAGACGCGCTAGAGAGGAAGGGTTTATCGATTGATGGATGTCATTGGTCATTGGTCATTGGTCATTGGTCATACCAAATCCGGCATACATAACCCTGTTATGTCCAGATTGTAGAGACGTTTCATGCAACATCTCTACATAAATCCAGGAAAACGGGAGAAGTCAAGGAAGCAACAGTTGCGGCAATATTTTTGGCAGAAAATAAGAGCAGAACTGGTGATATGGAGGAGCGGATCGCTACCAGGACTGGTAATTCTGATATTGGTGATTGTCGCTCGCCTCAGTGGTTGGCTGCAAGTTTTAGAATGGATGACTCTTGATGCTTTGCTGCGTTGGCGTCCCCAGGAATCCATTGATAAACGGATTTTGATTATTGGGATTAATGATGAGGATATTCGCCAAGTCGGGACTTATCCTATCCCGGATCAAGAGATAGCCAAATTATTAAGAACACTACAGAGTTACAATCCTAGAGCCATCGGTATTGATATTATTAGAGATATCCCGGTTGAACCGGGTCATGGTGAATTGGTTGCCGCATTTAGGGATATTAAAACTCTAATTGCCATTGACAAAGCATTATTTCCGCCCATTGCTGCACCACCCACATTACCCTCTGAACAGGTGGGTTTTGCTGATGTTATTCATGATACAGATGGTCGGGTGAGACGCAGTCTTTTGGGAACGCCAACATCCCTAGGATACCGATTTTCCTTGCCATTGCGATTAGCCCAAATGTATTTAGCGGCGGATGGTATTTCCCTGGAAAATGGCACTCGTGATCCTGATGCAATGCGGTTTGGTGGAACTGAACTTCCTCGCTTTTTACCTAATTCTGGAGGTTATGTTGATGCTGATGCGGGTGGGGTTCAGGTTCTGCTGAATTTTCGCAATAGTCGAGAGGGATTTCGCACCCTATCTTTGGATGATATCAACCAGGGAAATTTTCGGGCAAGTTGGATTCGCGATCGCGTTGTTTTAATTGGGATTATTTCCCCGGGTGTGAATGATGTTGTGAATACGACAGCCTTGGCTGATTTACAACCCTCTGGACGGATTTATGGGGTAGAATTTCAAGCTCATACGGTTAGTCAAATTATTAGTGCGGTTCTAGATAGACGCCCCCTGTTGAATGTTTGGTCCGATAGATGGGAATATCTTTGGATTATCAGTTGGGGTGTCTTGGCTTTGAGTTTGGGGCGGCTGACTCAATCGTCGTTGCAGAATCTTGGCTCTGTTAGTTTGGCTAGCTTAATTCTTATTGCTATGAGTTATGGGTTTATTCTTTTGGGTTGGTGGATTCCTGTTGCTCCCGTTTTGTTAGTTTTGGTGTTCAATGGGATGGGAGTTAGTGCTTTTGCTTTCTATAAATATGACCGGGCGTTGAAGTCTCAACTTGAAGTCCGCCAACGCACGATTGAGCAAACCTTTAATCGGATTCATAATCAACCGATGCAAACCTTAGCTTATGTGATTAAGCAGGTGCAAGACGAAGACTTAACTTCCGAAATGGTAGTAGTGAAACTTCAACAGGTTAAGCAGGAAATTTGGGAGGTTTGTGAGTATCTTAAGCGGGAAGCATTGATTCAAGATAAGTTGAATCAAACTAAAACATTACAACTGAGTAATGATTTAATCCTTGACCTAGAATTGCCGATAAATGAACTTTTTTATACCGTTAGTCGGCATACTCTGGAGCGAGACTTGCCGGAATTTAAAACCCTTAAGATTAAGGTTTTAGAGTTTGCGGCGATTGTAGAGGAGGACTTGAATTTTGAGCAAAAGCGAGGACTCTGTGAATTTATAGAAGAAGGATTGTGCAATGTGGGTAAACACGCCGTCGGGGTGACTCGCCTTAAGGTTATTGGTAAAATTAAAGACGGGTGGTACAGTCTCAGTATTCAAGATAATGGGGCAGGTATTCGCTCATCCCCTGAAGGACATGGAAGCAAGCAGTGTAGACGTTTAGCGAAACAGTTGGCGGGTGAGTTTAAGCGAGAGTCTATTTCTGGTCAAGGAACGTTGTGTGAACTGACTTGGCGTTTGGTAAGGAGGAAATTAGACCTAAGATATTGGCTAAAAAGGTTTAATGGATAAAATTTTCATGGGTAGAGAATGGTACACTATATCAGTGGAGATGAGTGAGATATAGCCCGGAGGGAACGAACCGTGAAATATTCCTGTTATCCATTTTTAGTCCAATCCTTTAATCGTCAATTATTAAGAATTTGTCTTTTAAGTTTATCCCTAGTTGTGACGCCGACAGCTTTAGCTGAATACGTGCCACCTCCAGATCAGAAACCACCCAGTGATTATACAACTTCATCGGGTCCAAGGGGCGGATGCGAAGGTGACGGAATACCCCTAACTGCCCTTGCCCCTAAAACTCATGTGGGGGCAACCCTGTCTACCCATCCCACCTTGGCTTGGTTTGTCCCTGACTCGACAATTAAACCGATGGAATTTAGACTCTATGAGTATGATGCTCAGGGTAAACCTAAACCTGTGGGTCAACCAATTCAGTTAGAGAGTTCACCAGGAATTATGATGTTATCCCTGGCAAGGGAGCAGTTAGAATTAACGGTGGGGAAGACCTATCTTTGGCAAGTGACGATTCTTTGTGATTCGGATAACGATTCCAGCGATTTAATTGCTAGGGCAGATATGCAAGTGGTGCAGATGCCATTAGCTTTGGAGGAGAAACTTGCTCAGGTTAAACCCGGTTTGGCGACGGTTGAACTCTATGCCTCGGCAGGGTTTTGGTATGATGCTATGGGTGAGGCATTACAGCTTGCTCCTCCCTGGCAATTAGGAGAAGATGCTGTATCTCTGTTGAGAGATCTGGTGAATTTTGCACCCAACCAAACCCGTCGAGAATTCTATAGAGCGGAGTTAGAATTGATTGAGAATACGATGTTAATTCTTCGGGCAGACAAAAATTGCTGTATTACGCCCAAGGATTGAAAATCAAAATTCCTTAATAAAAAGGCATGAAACCCTTTACATAACTCCTAGTCAAAAAACATAATGTCACACCAACTCACAATCACCTACCCAGAAACCTTTCCCGATGCCCTGCAACAAACCAGAGAACAGTTTGAACAAGAGGCAAAATGGGCAATGGCTGTCAAACTTTTTGAAATGAAACGCCTATCATCTGGCATGGCAGCCGCATTAATCGGCATGGATAGAATTTCATTCTTGTTAACCTTAGATCGTTATGGTGTGCCGATGATTGACCTAACTGAAGAAGAACTATTATCGGATTTAGAAAATGCCTGAAACTGAGAGGATTGTGATCAATGCTGCACCCCTAATCGCCCTTGTCGCCGCTTTAGGGGATTTAACTGTATTGCAATCTCTCTACACTCAGGTATTGGTTCCCCTTGAAGTCTGTCAAGAAATCCTAGCAGGTGGTTCTAGCGGGTTTGCCGTAGCCGAATTCCAAGCAGCAACCTGGCTGCAAAAACAGCAAACACTCCTGAGGATTTCCCCCCTTCTCCTGAATTCCCTTGATAGAGGCGAAGCCGCCGTCATTCAGTTAGCCATGAATGAAAACATCCAAACTGTCTGTATTGACGAAATAGCAGGTAGACGAATCGCCAGATTAAGTGGACTTTCGCTGACAGGTTCCATTGGCATTTTACTCCGTGCCAAGCGGGAAGGCTACCCTATTTCAATTCAGCAAGCGATATCTAAAATGCTCAACCGAGGTATCCGATTAAGTCCAACTGTGATTAATTTTGCCCTAAAACAATCTGGGGAAAGTCATTTATAGCAACCGCCATAGCGGTTAGGACACATCATTTATGTTCCTTTCCGTTGCATTATAGTTTCTACAATGGTGCCGAAAGTCCTAATCGATGTGTCTACTGCTATAATCATTGGTTGAAACAGGACAAATGACAAATGACAAATGACGAATGACGAATGACTAATGACGAATGACAAATGACAAATGACAAATGAACATTATCGCCAGTTACCGATGAGAATAAAGGGTGCCCAGTATGCGGGGTGGGCATATTGGTTGTTGATTTCTGGACTGTTTTCTGCTTGAATTAGTTTTAGTTGTGCTAGGCTCAAGGCTTGGGCTTTACTCATGCCAGGGTTAGACCAATTGTGGTAAAAGTCAGTGACGAGGGTTTTGGTGGAGGCATCGGGAATAAACCAGAGAGAGGCTAAGGCAGTTTTAGCGCCAGCTTGAACGGCGATACCTGCTAAACCTAAGGTGGCACGCTCATCGCCAACGGCTGTCTGACAAGCGGTGAGGGCAAGTAGATCGACTGAATCAGAACCCTGACTCACCTGACGAATCGTGGTTTCTAAGTCTTTAAGCGTCAGCTTATTATTATTACCGGTGACTAAGAATGTATCTTCGGGTACAGCACTAAACTGTCCATGAGTAGCAATATGGAGAATCGGATAAACAGTTTGGCTGAGTTCGGCTTGTAAGCGATCGCGCGTAAAATCATCGTCTAAGAGGGTTTTGCTGCCGGGAAATAAGCTCTCAAGTTGCTGGAGTTCCGATTTAACGTTAGTGAGGGCGGGAAAGGTTTGTCCGTTTACTGTGGCTTTTGCCGTTAATCCCAGGGCTAAAACTTGAAGGGATTCATCGGTTAAGTGTTGAGGTGCAGTGAGGGTTAAACTGGGGGTTGTGGCAATGGCGTAGGTTTCCACTAAGAAGCTTTCCCCATTATGTAGGGCAGCCATGGGAATGCTGCGTAAGATCCCATCTGAGATGAAAACTAGGGTGTTTATCCCAGCGGCGTCTAAATCGGTAATAAAGGGGCGAATTATCCAATTGTACAGGTTTTGAGCAGGTTTGGGGTCGTAAATCAGATCCCGTCGTCTTTCCAATCCTCGGCGAAATTCATTGACGGTTTCTCTTAGGGTTTGACTATCGATATTAATCCATTTGAGTTGGGTTGGGGCGTTGGGTAGGGTGAGCAGGATCGCGGTATGATTGTTGAAGATAATTGAACGGAAAATAGCGGTATCGTCTCCCACCAGTTGCTGCACTGATTCCTGAGAAATTGGTGTTAATAGACAATCATTGCCAAAGTAATTTTGGAGTTCGGCTAGTTTGAGTGCATCTATGGTTTTCAGGGCAGATTCTATTTCTGGTTTAGCGGCAGAAACTGGCAGATGTTCGGCTCGTTCTAACTGTAATTGGGCAAAGTCTCGGTGTAAGGGATTAATCCGATCGCGAAAGTCAAATCGGACATCTGAGTCAGCCATGAGTAGTTCTTGGCGAATATCCGTTAACGTTGCGATCGCACGTTGGTAGGCGGCGATGGCTTGCTCTGGGTTTCCCTGTGCTTGAAACAGGCGGGCGGCTTGCCATTCCCAGAGATAGAGGCTATCTTGGGCGTCTCGGTTTTGATCGGCGGCTAACCGGGCTTTTTGGGTAAATTGTAAGGCTTGGCGATAGTCATTCTGGCATTCGTAGAAATGACCTAATTCCCCCAGGGCAAAAGACTCGGAACGGGAGTCTTCTAGGCGTTGAGCAATGGATACGGCTGATTCGAGTAGGGATTCAGCTTGGGATGGGAGTTGGCGTGGGGAACATTGGTATTTCTTTTGGGTTATGGTAGAAGTCGCTGGTTGGAGATTGGCTAAATCGATCGCCGCATAAACCAGATTACGAGAATCGGGAAGTTGATTGAGTAAATCCAGAGCCTCTTTTAGGGATTGATTGATTTGAGCAGCGTCAAGTTGGGGGGAAATGAGGGGATGGTGAGCCAATTTAATTAAATTAAGTAAGGCTCCCATTTGATTGGGTTGATCCTGTGATCTGCGAGCCAATTCGAGACTTTGCTGAAAATAATCGAAAGCCTGTTGGTAATCATCCAGCGCCTCTTGCCGAAATTGACTTGCCCGTTTCTTAGCACCCCGCTGTTGAGCCGAGTCAGCATAGCGCTCTTGGCGTTGCCCTTTACGGATGTAGGCATTGCCTAAACTGTTCAGCGTTGATGTCTGATAGGCTGGGGGGTTAATCGTTAAGCTAGCCTCTAAATCCGCGATCGCGCCTTGATAATTTCCGGTGAGCAGATGGGCATTTCCTAAACTTCCCAGGGCGGCGGCTTCTCCTTGATTGTCTTCAGTGGTGCGGGCAATATATAGAGCGGTTTCGGGTTGACAGTTTGTGGAGGAAGCCGAGGCTCCGCATAAAAGCGCGATCGCTTTTCGGGGTTGTCCGGTGGTAGTATAAGCTTGAGCCAGTTCAGTCAGGTTCCGCCCCAGATTCTGCCTATCTCCCAGTTGGCGATAATCAGCAATAACCTGTTGCCAAAACTCAATAGCCTGTTCCATTTGCCCCAGTTGTTGATAGGTTCTGGCGAGGTTTTCTCGAATAATGGCGGTATTGGTAAGATTTTGGGTTTCTTGGTAGTATTCTAGGGCAGCTTGCCAAAGTGCGATCGCGCGTTGAAATTCTCCAGCTTGGTAGTGTTCAACTCCCTGTTGCACCCATTGATTCCCTGGCACCGATTCAGCGATTGAGGGCAGATGATTCAGCCACAAGCACAGGAGTAGGCTGGTGAAAAAGCCTAGGGATTTAAGTCTGAATCGGTAGCATTGCATCAGCTGTCACGCTTTTAAATGGCTGGTTGAGACAGACGCACCGAGGGGTTTTGTTTGTAGTGAGAACTTTAGTTCTCGCTCCGCCTAGCTGGAGAGGGCTAAAGCCCTCACTACGAACCGCCAAACGACTACCTATATTGTCAGGCACTTCAATGGTAATTTGCATATTAAATAGCACTTTTTGGCTGTCTGATTCATGACAATTTATTTTAATTATAAATCGGACTTGGGAATGAGACTGTCCATGGAAGGCTGATCACTCACTGATTTTCAGCTTATCCAATTATAGGCTGTCAGGGCTGGAATAGGTTTGCCGTTTTGTGCCATTGACTTGTCAGGTTTAGGAACTTAAGTTGGCAGAAAAGTGCAACCTGTTGTTGTCGGTTTGCCTGTATGCTAGAGATATTCAGGTCAACCGGACTCTCTTTCACCCCTCTCCCCAGGGAGTGGGAGAGGGGCTGGGGGAGAGGGGTCTAAATGCTTGGATCGAGTATCCTGGAGGCTTTGATGAACAGTCCCTTCTTTAAGAATTCCACAGAAATAACACGCTCTTACTCCTCAAAACCCAGGTATTGGCAGTTAGGGTTGGTGAGTTTTTTCACCAGTCTTACTGTCTTAATCAGTCAGGATACTCCCCTGCTCGCCCAGATTACCCCAGATAATACCTTAGAGGCTGAACATTCTGTCGTCACACCCAATGCTCAAGTGCGGGGAAGATTAGCCGATTTGATAGAAGGGGGGGCAATCCGAGAAGCTAACTTGTTCCACAGTTTCCTTGAGTTTAATATTGAAGAGGGACAACGGGTTTATTTTGCCAATCCAGTCGGCATTGAAACGATTTTTAGTCGGGTAACCGGGAATAACCCTTCAGCAATTTTAGGAACATTGGGAGTTAATGGCGAAGCGAATCTATTTTTCCTCAATCCCAATGGGATTATTTTCGGCGCAAAGGCTCAGTTAGATATTCAGGGTTCCTTTGTCGCGAGTACAGCAAATTCTGTAGTATTTGAAGATGGCTCATCATTCAGTGCCACGAATCCAGAAGACTCCTCATTATTAACGATTAGTGTACCCTTGGGGTTGCAGTATGGACAGCCAGCAGCGGTAGTGAATGCAGGGAATTTAGCAGTTGGAGAGGGAGAGAATTTGACCCTGGCGGGGGGTACAGTGGTGAATTCGGGGCAATTATCAGCACCCGGAGGAACAATTAGTCTGGCGGCTGTGCCAAGCCAAGGTTTAATTCATTTGGATTTAACTGGGCAAGTTAGCTCTGTTGATTTACCATTCAATAATGATACAGGTGAGGTTCTATCTGCTGCGTCAGGTTTAGCAACGTTACTGGAAAATGCCGGATTAACTGAAGCCGATATTCCGATTGATTTTAATCTAGGCACTGTGGCAATTTTAGGTTCTGTGGATGCCTCAAATCCTCTGGGTAGTGGCGGTGAAATTAACGTGACAGGGAATCGGATTCAACTGCTCAATGGTGTCATCAATTCCGGCGGCGTTATCGGGGGAGAGATAAATCTCACCAGTACCTTTCTGGAAAATCGGGGAGAGATTCAGGCGGATGGTGAACGGGGCGGTAATCTGAATATTAATGTTACTAATTTTCTCGATACTGGGGTTCTCAGTGCCACAGGAAATGCTGGGGATGGGGGAACGATTCAAGTGGATTATCAGGGCACAGTAATTCAAACCGCTACTGCGTTGACTTCTGTAACCGGGAGTGAAAAAGCGGGGAGGATTCGGTTTCAGGGGGGACAGGTTTTCACCACGTCTGGGAATCTCCAGGCGCAGGGGGAGTTGGGGGGTAAGATTCAGTTATTTGGGGAGAGATTGCAACTGTTGGGGACAACAGTAAATGCCAGTGGGAATCAGGGTGGCGGTGAAATTCTCGTGGGTGGAGACTATCAGGGAAATACAGTAGAGGCACAGAATGCCGACTATACCTTAGTGAATCATGCGACGACGTTACAAGCCGATGGGTTGACGGTTGGGGATGGGGGGAAAGTAATTGTTTGGGCAGATGGGGAGACGGATTTTTATGGGAATTTGACCGCGCGAGGTGGGGCGTTGACGGGGAATGGGGGAGTGTTGGAGGTTTCGGGGAAAGGGAGTTTGGTGTTTGGGGGGTTGGCAGATGCAAGTGCGGCGAATGGGGTGGCGGGGGAGCTATTATTAGACCCGAAGAATATTACCATTGATACAGCGGTTACTGGCAACTCATTTCAATTATTTGACCCCAATCCAGCGGCAGGAAATCAATTTGGGGAGAATACGGCGGTACTGGCAAATAACAACATTGTCGTGAGTTCTCCAAACGATGATTTAATGGCACAGAATGGGGGAGCCGTGTACTTATTCGACTCGAACACTGGGGCGGTGCTTGGAAGTATTTATGGTGATCAGCCTGGGGATAGATTCGGCTCTGGTGAAATAACAGCTTTGAGCAATGATAATTATGTTTTTGCTAATCCAGAGGCAGATATTGAGGCGGTAGGGAATGCTGGGACAGTGATTCTGGCTAATGGCACCACGGGGGCGGAAATTCGCCGGATTTCTGGTACTAACCGAAACGATTTTTTCGGCTCCGGTGAAATAACAGGCTTGAGCAATGGCAATTATGTTTTTGGCAATCCCTTTGCAGATATTGGGGGGATGCTCAATGCTGGGACAGTGATTCTGGCAAATGGCATCACGGGGGCGGAAATTAACCGGATCTCTGGTGCTAACCCAAATGATTTGTTCGGCAACAGGGCAATAACAGGCTTGAGCAATGGTAATTATGTTTTTGCCAATACCTTTGCAGAGATTGACGGGGTAGAGAATGCTGGGACAGTGATTCTGGCAAATGGCATCACGGGGGCGGAAATTAGCCGGATCTCTGGTACTAAGCAAACCGATAATTTCGGCTCTAATGACATAACAGCTTTGAGCAATGGTAATTATGTTTTTGGCAATCAAGAGGCAGAGATTGGGGTGATGCTCGATGCTGGGACAGTGATTCTGGCAAATGGCACCACGGGGGAGGAAATTAGCCGGATCTATGGTATTAACACAAACAATTCGTTCGGCTCTGGTGAAATAACAGCATTGAGCAATGGTAATTATGTTTTTGGCAATCCAGCAGATATTGGGACGGTAGGGGATGCTGGGACAGTAATTCTGGCAAATGGCACCACAGGGGAGGCAATTCGCCGGATCTCTGGTACTAACCCAAACGATTCGTTCGGCTCTGGTGAAATAACAGCATTGAGCAATGGTAATTATGTTTTTGGCAATTCAGGGGCAAATATTCAGGGGGTAGGGGATGCTGGGACAGTGATTCTGGCTGATGGCATCACGGGGGAGGAAATTGACCGTATCTCTGGTACTAACCCAGACGATAGGTTCGGCAATCGTGAAATAACAGCTTTGAGCAATGGTAATTATGTTTTCGGTAATCTATGGGCAGATATTGGGGGGGTACAGAATGCTGGGACAGTAATTCTGGCAAATGGCACCACGGGGACAGAAATTGACCGTATCTCTGGTACTAACCCAGACGATTTTTTCGGCAACGGTGACATAAGAATCTTGAGCGATGGTAATTATGTTTTTGCCAATCCCAACGCAGATATTGGGAGGGTAGTGGATGCTGGGACAGTGATTCTAGCTGATGGCACCACAGGAAAGGAAATTAGCCGGATCTCCGGTACTAACCAAAACGATAGATTCGGCTCTGGTGAAATAACCGCCTTAAGCAATGGGAATTACCTGGTAACTAGCCCCGCCGCCAACAATAATGCCGGACGAGTAGATATCGGCATCGCCAACCCCGCCTCCCTCACCCACAGTTATTTCCCAAACCGCAATATTACCGTCACTCCCGCCACAATTACCCGCATCACCAATACCGGAACCCCTGTCACCCTGCAAGCAAATAACGATATTACCGTTAACCAAGCCATTATTACTAATAATCCGACAGGTAGTCGCGGCGCCTTATCCCTAGAAGCCGGACGCAGTATTCTCCTCAATGCCGATATCATCACCGACAATGGCAACCTATCTCTGTTAGCCAATCAGCCTTTCGCCCCAGGAGTGATTAATTCACAACGAGATCCGGGTGCTGCCAACATCACCATGAAACCGGGGACTACGATTAATACTGGTTTTGGCGATGTCACCCTTGAATTAGACACAGGCGCCGGATTAACCAATAATATCGTTGGTACTATCACTCTGGATAACATTAACGCCGAAACCCTCACCGTTGATTCCGCCGGAGCTATCCTGGGTAACGGTATCCTCACCATCAAAGGCACAGGGATAACTTCCTTAAATGCGGGTAACAGCGATATCATTCTGAATCAAAACAATGATTTTAGAACTCTTAGTATAAACGGAGGTCGAACTGTAATCATTAACGATCGCAATGATATTAATCTCAGCAACTCCTCAGTCTTTGGCAATTTCAATGTCAACGCCAGAGGAGACATTACCAGCCAAGATATATTTAACCCCAGTGGTTCAATCACACTCACCAGCACGAATGGTTCTATCAATACCACCCGAGGTACGCTCCGTACATTTTCCCTTGGGGCTGGCGGTGCGATCGCCCTTTCGGCTCAAGGTAATATTACCCTGGGCAATCTTGACGCTCGTGGGGTAAATGGTGGGGGTAATATTACACTCACCAGTCAAGGGAGAATCGCTTCAGCCAATAGTTTCATCCGTAGTAGTACCATGAGTCCTAGCAGTGATTCAGGTCAAGCTGGGGACATTACGATTCAGGCTGAATCCGTTTCCTTTGCTGACACAATCCTATCCGCTTCTACCTTGGGTTCAGGGAAAGGAGGAACGATTACCATCAATGCCGCTGAATTCGTCGAATTACTCAATGACAGTCTAGTCCTAACCACAACAACAGGGAACGGCGATGCTGGAGACATCGAAATAACCACCACCCAACTGAACATTTTTAACGGTTCACAAATTGGCACAGCAACAACCAATCAAGGAGCCGGGGGAACTATAACCGTCAACGCCTCAGACAGGATCAGAATCGCGGGTACTGCCGCTGATGGAGTACCCAGTGGTTTATTTACCGCCGCCCTTTCCGGCTCAACTGGAGTCGCTGGAGACTTAGCGATCGCAACTCAAACATTATCCCTGGAAAATGGATCACAAATCTCTGCCCGAAGTCAAGGAGAAGGTAACGCTGGCAAAATTGCTCTAACTATTTCCGACACATTCACCGCCACCGATAGCAGTATCCTCACCGCCACAGCTCAATCCGCTGGCGGCGCCATTCATATCACCGCCGCTGATATCCGACTCTGGGGCGACAGCGACATCACCACCAGTGTCTCCAGTGGAGGTGACAACGGTGGGAACATCATGATCACCGCTGACTCCATCCTGGCATTTGCTGATAGCGATATCTTAGCCTTTGCCCGTGATGGCAGAGGCGGCGACATCACATTAAATACTCCCATCTTCTTTGGCTTCGGCTATACCCCTGCCGCCAAAGGCACTGATCCGGCTACCCTAGATCATAACCAGCGGGTCGATATCAATGCCGATGCCGCGATCGATGGCATAATTACCATACCCGACCTCACCTTTATTGAAAATAGCCTCATCGATTTACCCGACAATTTCATCGACACCGATAATCTAATTGCCAATAGCTGCATGGTTCGGGCTGATCAGCAAAATGGCAGATTCATCATCACCGGCGCTGGCAACTTACCCCCGCGCCCCGGTGATCTTACCATATCCCCCTATTCCACAGGCACCGTGCGGATGATTCCCACAGAAAGTACCACTCGCCCCTGGCAAAAAGGCGATCCAATTGTGGAATCCACTGGAGTCTATCGACTCCCTGATGGACGATTGGTGATCAGTCAGGATTGTTCTTAAATGCTCCGATCAACTCGATTGCTTAAGACGCGATGGTGAAGCGCCGCTGCGAAGCACAGATCGCAACAAAATCGTTTTATGTAGAAAAGTTTTGAAATTTTCAGAGTGCAATGAGGCAAACAAAAACCCCAGACAGGCTCTGGAGTTTTTATAAATCTTTTAATCAATGAAATATTGATTAAACATCTTGCTTTGTTTTATTCTTTTTGCGAGAAGACTCTCGTTTTAAAAATGCTCCAAAGCCTAGAGCTGTAGCTGAGCCAAGGATAGTCAGAGGCTCTGGAACTGGCTCTGGCTTCAATTGACCAAACAGCATCGTTTGGTTTGACATACCTTCTTCAGTGATAAACTGAGTTACTTTGGGACCATCAATAGTATCTGAAAAGCCTAAAATCTGTAGCTTAAATGTCTTTCCATTATAGGAAATCGTTTCTTCACCTATAGCGCTGGGAATATCAACGACATCAGGACATACCGTGGAGCCTTGAGGATCACAGGGAGTACTGTTAGGAGTTTCATTGTGAGCGAAATCAAATGTAAAGTCTTGACTCACTTGCCCATCGATATCTAGATTCAATGCCAACGTGACACCTAGGAAGTCGCCTTGTGTAATCGGGAAGTTGTCATGAGTAAATGTGCCAAGTTTGAAGACTTGAAACGTTGTGTCATCTACTTCGACGCCACCGTTGCCATCGAAAACGTATGAACTTTGATTGTTAGATGTGTTAGCCGGATTTCCCCAAGAGATAGTGTTCCCGTTATTCATAACGTCAGCAGCAGTTCCTTGAGGATTTGACCAGGTTCCTGATGTGGTTACAGTGGCAGCATTAGCGACATTAGTATAACCCAACGCCAAGGTAGCAAAGGCAATAGTTCCCAGAGCTTTATTCAGATGTTTCATTGATTTCAAATTATTAGATTCCAGTCATTACTTCCATAATACAAGCCAGGTTTATGTAAGGATATACCATTATCTGCAAATTTAATGGCGTAAATCAACAAGGCACTTGGCAAGATTCGGACAATCAGATTGCAGAAAACTGCAAAGGGTGAAAACTGCACAAAGGGACAACCGATTAAGGTGCATAATTTTCTGAACCATGGCTTAACAAAAATCCCATCCAATAGTCCAGGTCAATCCATAAAGACCAAGCCAAAAGTTGCTGTGTCGTCTCTGGCTTCTTGCTACCTCTTTGAGACGACAGACATATTTTTGTTGCCTTTGACAGCGAGTTTTGTTACCTTTGAAAGAAGCGATAGTAGTCAACTTTTGACTTTTGACTCCTCTCGTAGCGCTATAAGCTGTTCGGCATTTAAACCTTCCTTAATGTCAATAATGGCGAAATCCTTGTACTGCGAGCATCTTGCTCGCTACCCATTCCCAATTAAAATGCATGACAGCTTAGTGGTTAAGGTGCGTTACGCTTCGCTAACGCACCCTACAAATAGAGGCTTTGCGTAAGTCCTACCAATGAAATTATCAAAGCTCAACCCAATGTTTTTGGGCGTCGTCTGAGGCAATGCCAGGATTCTGAAGTCCGGAAGAACCATAATGTTACGATGACCAATGACCAATGACCAATGACCAATGACCAATACTTAAAGATGCTTTCCTCGCCCTTAGTGTTGACCATTCCACCCTCAATTAAACTCAGCGATGACCAGTTTTTTGAACTGTGCCAAATCAACCATGATTTGCGATTAGAACGTAACCTGAAAACCGGAGAAATTTGGATTATGACGCCAGCGGGGGGAGAAACAGGAAATCGCAATTTTTCCCTAATCGTTCAACTTGGTTCATGGGTAAAACAAGATAAAACCGGGATTGGTTTCGACTCTAGCACCGGATTTCAGATTCCAGGAGCAATCAAAGAACCCATGTCACCGGATGCCGCTTGGGTGCGATTAGAACGCTGGAATGCGTTGACGCCGGAACAGCAGCAAAAATTTCCCCCAATTTGCCCGGATTTTGTGGTGGAATTACGCTCTCCCAGTGATACATTGAAATCCTTACAAAAAAAGATGGAGGAGTGGGTGCGTTTGGGCGTACAATTGGGTTGGCTGATTGACCGTACTGGTCGCCAAGTTTATATTTATCGTCAGGATGGTTCTCAGAACTGTTTACAGAATCCGGAAACCCTATCGGGCGAGATGGTGCTTCCAGGTTTTGTATTAGACATGAGTGAAATTTGGTAGGAATTGATAGCTTGCACCTGGTTAATAGATTGTCCAGATTCTTACCTAATTTATAGTTCGATAGCCTCTTGGAATATATTCTCAGCAATGAGTGGACTTAAACCCCGAGTCGTCGTAATGTCTACCTTACTGTTTAAGTAAGACTCTAAATCATTGATCAATCCGCCGGGAAACCAAGCACTCGTGCAGTTTCGATCATAATCAATCAAAAAATCAATATCGCTATCATCGGTTGCTTCCCCTCGTGCTACAGAGCCAAATACCCGAACACTGTGAGCACCATGTTTGGTAAAAATAGCAATTAGTTCATCCCGGCGATCGCGCAAGTCTTCAATGGTTCGGATTGCTGTTGAACAGCCCATATTCATTCCTTATATTGGGGTTCTACCGAGCTTGAGTGCGATTAATTATCATCACATTATCGTTAATAATGTACTCTAGCTTGTTGATAAGGTTGACTACCGCCCGTCACCACACCGGGGACGCGAAAGCGGCGGCACTCCGGCAAGCTACGCGCCTCTCCTGCGGTACGCTTCAACACTACCCTGGTGATCGTAGGGTGGAGCATTGCGATCACCTGTAATATTCTCCTGGCAAGGAATAACGGATCAGTTCTACCAGTCAGTTACTGATCTCAAACTGGGTGTGACACCATTAAGTCCTAGAGGCGATTATGAGAGTAGTAGATGTACCTTTAGGACTAGAGAGAGAGTTACACGAGAGAGTGGCTCTCTTGTTTATTTTCAGATTTTTTGGCGACTAACCTATATAAACTAATGTAACAATAATTTGACTCTAAGCGCAAGGGTTGGGAACACGACACAAGGAAAGAACTGGTGGACTTTTCAAAAAGAGTGATCACCGCTTGGGTTGTTGCCATGAAGCTAAGGCATCCAGACTACCTTGTCTGGATACCCATCAGTCCAATTGTTTTTACACTATTCGACAGTTAGCTTTTCTTTTGCTTTTTAGAAGACTCTTTTTTGAGTAACCCACCAATGCCTAGGGCGGTAGCTGAACCGAGGATGGTGAGTGGTTCAGGCACATTTTCTACTTGCTCTAAACTACCAATGGTTATATCATCCATACCGACACCTTCGTTTTCGTTACCATTGTTAGCGAATGTAAAGGATACGTTAGTAAATACTTCGCTAGGATTGTCAGCAATTACACCATAGTAAACAACTGAACCACTACCTGGTCTGGGGGAGATCGTGTTGGGAACTACTAAATTTTTAGTAGTACCGTTGGAAAAACCAAATTCTAAATTCAGTTGAGTGCCAACCTGATCGCTAAGATCGGTGAGATAGAAGCCAAAAGCAGCAACGGGTTGATCGAGATTAGCGGTAAATCCTCCATCACCAACAACGGTTACGTAGTTTTGGTTTCCAGAAATGGGATAAGCCCCATTTGTTGAGTCATTGGAAGAACCTGTGTTGATAGAACCAGCACCTGACAGAGTAGCAGTACCTGCACCGGGAAAGGTTAAGTTTAAAGGAGGCTTTTGGTTGGCATTAAACCCTTCAAAATCTTCGGTTCCTACACCCTTTAATTTAGAAAGAAAGTCGGCTTCTGCTTGGGAAGAATTTGGGAAACTACTTAAGGGAGTATTCCCATTGCCACCAACATTCAAATCTTCGCCAAAGAAAACTGAAAATGCCTGAGCTGTGGAAATATGAGTTGTGAGAACTAGAGCTGAAGCACCAGCGATAGCAACACTTAATTGATATCTGATTTTCATGACTATTTAAAATCCTTTTTAACAGTTTCTACTCCTTACTCGTAAGAATACAACTAATTTTTATATAATGCATTAACCTTTTCTGCCAATTTGATGGCGTAAATCAACAAGGTTATTGACAGGATTGAGCCAGTCAGATTGCACAAAACTGCACAAAATTGGCTGCATAAACGGGAAACCCTGAGCCATCAAGACTTTCA